>JASLJL010000085.1 GCA_030152405.1 Gordonia sp. (in: high G+C Gram-positive bacteria)
CTCCGCGACCGCTCCCCGAGAACCCTCGTGATCTGGGCGGCCGCGTTCCTCGCCGTCACCACCGCGATCGGCCTGACGGTGCGCGTGTGGCACGGATACCTGGACCTGATGGTCTACCGCCTCGGGGCGCAGACGTTCCTCGACGGCAACGACGTCTACGGGCCGCTCCCGCCGCTCGACGGGAACATCCATCTACCGTTCACCTATCCCCCGTTGGCGGCGATCGCGTTCGCCCCCTTCGCCGCCATGCCGGCTCCGGTCGCGTCCGCCGTCATGTTCGCGCTCAGCTTGGCCTCGGTCGGGCTGACGGTCTGGCTGGTCCTCGACCGACTGCACCCGGCCATGGACCGCGGGACCCGACTCGCGCTCGTCCTCACCGTGGTCGCGTTCGCACAGTTCCTCGAACCGGTTCGCGAGACGCTCGGGTTCGGCCAGGTGAACGCGATCCTCATGGCGGCCGTCGCATTCGACGTCCTCAACCGCTTCGAGAAATGGCCGCGTGGAATCCTGATCGGCATCGCGATCTCGATCAAGCTGACGCCCGCCGGATTCCTGCTGCTGTTCCTCATCCGCCGCGACTGGCGGGCATTCGTGACGACGATCGTGTCGACCATCGTCTCGATCGGTGTCGCATGGCTGATCATGCCGGGCGATTCGCACACCTACTGGTTCGAGAAGCTGCGCGAGACGGGCCGCATCGGCGCACCGCACTTCGCGGGCAACGAGTCGTTGAAGGGACTCGCCTTCCGCCTCGGGCTCGGCGAGACCGGCGCATCGCTCGTGTGGATCGGCCTGTCGGTGCTCACCGTGGTGCTCGCCGCGATCTGGATGCGCAGGCTGCTGGCGGACGGCGATCTCGCCACCGCGCTGATCGTCAACGCGGCCGCGATACTCCTCGTCTCCCCCATCAGCTGGTCGCACCACTGGGTCTGGGCGGTGCCCGCTCTGGTGGTGGTCTTCGACGCGATCGTCCGGGGCCGCCGAGACGTCCTGTTCTGCGTCGCCGCCTGCGCCGCGCTGGTGATGTTCTACGTCGGCCCGCACTGGCTTCTGCCCGCCCGGGACGACCTCGAACTGACGTGGTCGTGGTGGCAGCAGATCATCGGTGCGTCGTACGTCCTGGCGACGTTCGCGGCCGTGGCGGTCGGCGCGGTGGCCGCCGTCAGCCGGGGGGAAGAGCCGCGATGCACCACGCGCCGTCGTGCTTCTCCAGCCGCACCGGAAGATCGGTCCTCATCCCCCGAGTGTCGATGACCGCGTCCACCGTGGCGCTCGCTCCCCTGATCCGGACGTCGTCGATGATCGTGGTCGACGGCACGACCGGCTCGTCTCGGGGCTCGGAGCTCGCACGCCGAGCCTCCGGAGTGGGCGAGCAGGTTCGTCCGACAGCGGCGAGGAACGCCCCGCGTGACAGATCGTCGACGTAGCCGCGCACCTGCCCTTCGATGAGATCGCGGTCGGACGGCGCCGCCGGGGGCGACGGCTTGATCAGCGCCAGCACGCCGACGACGGCACAGGCGGCGACCACTGCCAGGATCATCCACAGCAGCGTCCGTCGACGCCCGAGCGTCACGCCGGGCGACGAGTGAGAATCCGCGGGCCGTCTTCGGTGACGGCGACGGTGTGCTCCCAGTGGGACGCGCGCGTGCCGTCGTCGGTGACGACGGTCCAGCCGTCGTCGAGTTCGGTGGTCTCCTCGGTGCCCAGAGTCAGCATCGGCTCGACGGCCAGCGTCGACCCGATCACCAGGCGGGGACCGCGGTTCGGCTTGCCCTCGTTGGGCAGGAAGGGCTCCATGTGCATCTCACGGCCGATGCCGTGACCGCCGTAGCCTGCGACTATGCCGAACGAACGGCCGAAGAGCTTCTCCGCGGCGATCGTCCCCTGCTCGATGGCGTTGGACACGTCCGTCAGACGGGCGCCGTCGACCATCGCCGCGATGCCTGCTTCGAGCGAGAGGCGAGTCGCCTCGTTCAGCTCGTGGTCGGCCTGCGACAGTTCGCCGACGCCGAACGTCCACGCCGAGTCGCCGTGCCAGCCGTCGAGGATGGCTCCGCAGTCGATGGAGACGAGGTCGTGCTCGGCCAGGATCACGTCTTTCGACGGGATCCCGTGGACCACGACCTCGTTCACCGAGCTGCAGATGGATCCGGGGAAACCGTGATAGCCCTTGAACGACGGAACGGCGCCTGCGTCGCGAATGACCGCCTCGGCGATCGCGTCGAGTTCGAGCGTGCTGACCCCGACGGCCGCCGCGTCGCGGACCGCGACCAGAGCCGCGCCGACGATCTCGCCCGCAGCCGCCATGGCGTCGAGCTCGCCTGCGGTGCGGAACGGCACAGGCTTGGGTTTACGGAATCCCACGGGTCGGATCAGGCCTTGCCGAGAGCCTGCAGGACGCGCTGGTGCACTTCCTGCACGTCGCCGACGGCGTCGATGCGCGACACCGACGACGCGTAGTGATCGAGCAGCGGGGCCGTCTCGGCCGCGTACACCGACATGCGGTTGCGGATGACCTCTTCGGTGTCGTCGGCACGACCGCGGGCGAGCATCCGCTCGACGACCACGTCCGCGTCGACCTCGAACGACAGAACGCCGTCGAGGGCGCTGCCGAGGTCGTCGAGGATGCCTTCGAGAGCCACTGCCTGCTCGGTGGAGCGGGGGAAGCCGTCGAGGATGAAGCCGTTCGAGGCGTCGGGCTCGGCGAGGCGCTCGCGCACCATGTTGATGGTGATCTCCGGCGGCACGAGGTTGCCCGAGTCGAGGTACTTCTTGGCTTCGAGCCCGACGGGGGTGCCCTGGGAGATGTTCGCACGGAACAGATCGCCGGTCGAGATGTGCGGAATGCCGAGCGACTCCGACAGCAGTTCTGCCTGCGTACCCTTGCCCGCTCCGGGGGGACCGAGAATGACAAGTCTCACTTGAGGAACCCTTCGTACTTGCGTTGCATCAACTGACTGTTGACCTGCTTGATGGTGTCGAGACCGACGGCCACGATGATCAGGAGGGCCGTGCCGCCGAACGGAATGTTCTGTGCGCCGCCGCTGCCCAGGTCCATGAACAGGTTGGGGAGGATCGAGATGATGCCCAGGTACAGCGAACCGGGCAGCGTGATCCGGTTGAGCACGTAGCTCAGGTATTCAGCGGTCGGACGTCCCGGACGGATGCCCGGGATGAATCCGCCGTAGCGCTTCATGTCGTCGGCGCGCTCTTCCGGGTTGAACGTGACGGCCACGTAGAAGTACGTGAAGAACACGATCAGCAGGAAGTACGTGACGATGTGGAAGACGCTGGACGGGTTGATCAGGTTGTCCTGCATCCACACCTGCCACCCGGCGACCTCGGTGCTGTTCTGGTTCGTCAGCTGGAGGATGAGCTGCGGAATGTAGAGCAGCGACGACGCGAAGATGACCGGGATGACACCTGCGGTGTTGACCTTGATCGGCATGTACGTCGACGATCCGCCGTACATCTTGCGGCCGACCATGCGCTTGGCGTACTGGACGGGAATCCGCCGCATGCCCTGCTCGATGAACACGACGGCGACCAGGATGATCAGGATGGCGACACAGACCAGCGCGAACCGGAGTCCGCCGCTGCTGTTGAGGATGTTGCGTCCCTCGGAGGGGAGACGGGCATCGTCGCCCGTCTCCCCTCCGAGGA
>JASLJL010000106.1 GCA_030152405.1 Gordonia sp. (in: high G+C Gram-positive bacteria)
GCGCCCCGACGACCACGTCGAGCGTGGCGTTGGGCCGATCCACCGGCATGTCCGACCCGAACATGACCCGGTCCGGCCCGAAGCGGTCCAGCACGTGCAGCACCAGCGGACCGATCATCTCGGCGAGGACGTCGCGGCCGCCGATGTTGCCCGCCGTCTCGCGCCCGTATCCGAGGATGCCGAGAGCCAGTCCGGACACTTTGACGACGACGTTGGGCCGGGCGGCGAGCATGCCGATGCGCTCTTTCCACAGGTTCAGGATCTCGGCGCGAGCCGCCGCCGTCGCACCCGTCTCCGCGCCGACCGGACCGAACACGCCGACCGGCAGCCCGAGGTGCTCCACGACGATCGTCGTCTCGGGGAAGCGACGTGCGAGCAGGTCGAGTTCACCGAGCTGATGCGAGTAGGCGAAGGAGTGGAAGATCAGCCCCGCTGCCGCGATCGTCTCGAATCCGCGGAGGAAGTCGGTCGAGCCGAGCACGCCGGACTCTCGGCGCCATTCGCTGATCTGCGGGTCGGAGTGCCGCGACCACTTGTAGCGGACTCCGCGGACGAGCGGGCTGAAGCGGACCTGCTCGTCGACGGACGCCGCGAACCCCGAATGGGCGGGGTCGCCCGCGATCACCACGGCACCCAGGTCGGGTATCCCGTTGCGCCCGAACGACAGTCCGGTGACGTACCGCGTCTCGTCGAGAGACGACGCCGCGTCCGCCGCGTCGCCCGACCAGTGCGACTCCATGTGAACGACCGACTCGATGCCGACGCCGGCCACTCGTGAGATCCCCGCGGCCTCGGCACCGTACTGGCGCGGCTCATACGGATTGCGGACGATGCTCGGATCGATCATCAACCGCAACTCGGAGCGTTTGGTGAGCATGCCCGACATCCAGAGCGCAGGGCCGGGGAACCGTCGGATCAGAGGCATAGTGGCGACCCGCGCGTAGCGCGACAGCGCCCACGTCGACCGCATCGGGTCGTAGAAGTGGACGTGCGCGTCGACGATCCCCGGGATCACTCCGTTCAACGTCGCCACCGCCTCAGCGTGCCACACGGGTGCGGAAGCTCGTGCCGTCGACGACTCAATACCGCTCGGACGCGACGACGCCCGCTACTCTCGAGTACAACACCCGAGTCGAGACAGGTAGGAGGACGTCGCCGGTGACCCCGCCCGCGCAGCCCATGCTGACCGTCCTCCGCGAACGCATCGCGCGTGACGGGGACCGATTCTCATCGGGGGTGTTCAACCGCCTGTTCGTCCAGACGCCGCTGCTGCGCGACCTGTTCCCGGCCGACATGGTCGGCATGCGCGCGACGTTCACGAAGGTCGTCGATCACGTTCTCGACTCGATCGTGAGCGACGACGACCACGCCGAACTGATCGAGTTCCTCGCACAGTTGGGGCGCGATCACCGGAAGTTCGGCGTCATCGGCGACCACTACTGGCTGATGTACGACGCACTGATGGGCGAGTTCGCAGCCATGCTGGGCCCCGCGTGGACGCCGGACGCCCAGGAGGCGACGTCGCACGCGATGATGCTGATGACCGGCGTGATGCGCGGTGCCGCGGACAGCGTCGAGGGCCCTGCGGTCTGGTACGCGCGGGTGGTGCAGAAGTTCCAGATCAATCGGGAGCGCGCCGTGGTCCGCCTGGTGCCGACCGGTCCGCCGATGAAGTACCTGCCCGGCCAGTACACGGAAGTGCAGATCCCGCAGTGGCCGCATCTGTGGCGCAACCTCTCTCCGGCGACTCCGCCGAACGAGCGAGGTGAGCTGGAGTTCCACGTCCACGCGATTCCGAACGGGTACGTGAGCGGCTCGATCGTCCGTGACACCCAGCCGGGCGACGTGTGGAAGTTCGGCCAACAGCACGGGACGATGCACGTGACGGGCGATCGCCCCGTCCTCATGGTCGGCGGCGGCTCCGGCTTGTCTCCCCTGCGCGCGATCCTGCTCGACATGGCGCGCCGCGCCGACTCTCCGCCGACGCACGTGTTCTACGGGACGCGACATCCCGGCGAGTTGTACGAGCTGGGCGTGCTCGCGCAGTTGGCGTCGACCAATCCGTGGCTGCGCGTGACCGCCGTCGCCGAGACGCCCGACGACCCGTGGTGGCTGGGCGACGCCGCCGACCCGCGCCAGTGGGGATTCGAGCTGCGTTTCGGGAGGGTCGGCGACATCGTCGCGGGCTACGCCGACTGGACCCGGCACCAGGTGCTCCTGTCGGGCCCGGCTCCGATGGTGTTCCACACCCAGCTCAAGCTGCGGGCCTCCGGGGTCTCCCCCGATCGCATCCTCCACGACCCGCTGAACTGACGGAGTCCGCCCTTCGGGCGCTACCTCCGGCCCCTCGAGCGAAGTCGAGAGGCCACCACCACATCGACCGACGCCGACATCGACAGCGGTAGCGGGATGGCCGCCGGAACGTCGACGGCGTGATTTCCGCCGACGTACACCTGGGGGACGCCCGCATCGTGCAGCACCGTGCAGGCGGCACTCGCGTTGGCGACGTCGTCGGCCATGGTCGCGACCAGCACGACCGTGCGCGGCGCCCACTCGGACGCGAGTCGGCGCCAGCTCTCGAGGGGCACGTCGGCCCCGGCGTAGAGGACGTCCACACCGCGTCTGCGCAGGCAGACCGCGAAGGCGAGAGCCGCGATCTCGTGATGACCGTCCGGCGGCAGACCGACCACCACCCGCGGTCCGACTGCGGGGGCGGCGTCGAAGAGCCGACCGAGACGCCGCATCACCGCGGCGGCTATGTAGTGCTCGACGAGCACGGATATGCGCCCGCTCGCCCACGCCTCGCCGACAGCTCGCATGCTGGGCAGGAGCCAGCGTTCGAGCCCCGCTTCGACGTCCGGTTCGGCCAACGCCGCGTCGAGCAGGGCGTCGATCGCCACCCCGTCGTAGTAGGCGCCGGCACTCACGAGCGCGTCGTGGTCGTCGAGCAGTTCCCTGGGCGACGGCGACGAGCCGGAGTCCTCTTGAGTCCGAGGAGTGGTCGCGACGATCGCCGCGGCTCGGTTCGGCGAGATCCCCGACTCGACGAGCGCTCGCATGTGCCGAAGGCGGTCGACGTCGGCGGGCCGATAACTCCGGTAACCGGACG
>JASLJL010000153.1 GCA_030152405.1 Gordonia sp. (in: high G+C Gram-positive bacteria)
CGTGGAGCTCTTGGCGCCGGGATCGTCTCCGACGAGGGCGACGGCGCCGCCCGCGGAATGGGTGCCGATGATGTTGGCGTGACGCAGGGCGTCGGTCGCCCGGTCGAGGCCGGGGGCCTTGCCGTACCAGTAGCCGACGACGCCGTCGCGCTGGACGCCGGACTTGTCGGCGGCGAGATGACCGACTCGGGCCGCCACCTGGGAACCCATCACGGACGTCGCGCCGATCTCTTCGTTGAGTCCCGGGCGGTGGACGATGTCCCACTTCTCGAGGTGCTTGCGACGGCGGGCGATCTCCAGGTCGTACCCCGCGAGCGGCGAGCCCTCGTATCCGGAGATGAACGACGCGGTCTGCAGACCGTTCCGGCGGTCGAGCACTGCGCGGTCGCGAACCGTGCGGACCAGGGCCTGGATGCCGGTCAGATAGATGCTTCCCGAGGAACGTGTGTAGCGGTCGTCGAGAGAGAAGTGCGAGGGGCTGCTCGCGGGGGAGGACTCCGCGTGGGCGCGGTCGTCGGCGACGGTCATGGGTTCACCTGGCCTTGCTGTGTCGGCTCGTGCGCACGCCAGGGGTAATCGGCGAGCGCCTTCGAAGCGTTCTTGTGGACGCCACGGGGTGTGTGGCTTGACCCCACACTAACGGTTTCAGTGAGCCGCGTCACCACGGATGGAACAATCGACATCGGGTCTGGCCAATGTGCGGGCCGTCACGTATTCTCAATCTCGGTTAATGACGGATAACTGAAAGGTGCGGTCGTGAACTCGACTCCGCTCGACACCCCGGACGCCGGGGACACCGCGCGTGAGCGCCATCTCAAGAACGTCGACGAGCTCCGCGCACGACTGCTCGCCGCGGCGCAGGGTGGTGGGCAGAAGGCGCGCGATCGGCACGTCGAGCGCGGAAAACTGCTTGCCCGCGACCGCGTCGACGGTCTGCTCGATCCGGGTTCGCCGTTCCTCGAAGTCGCTCCGCTGGCCGCGCACGGAATGTACGACGACAAGGCTCCGGCGGCGGGCGTCGTCGCGGGCATCGGTCGTATCCACGGCCGCGAATGCATGATCGTCGCCAACGACGCGACGGTGTCCGGCGGCACCTACTACCCCGTGACTGTCAAGAAGCACCTGCGCGCTCAGGAGATCGCCGCGGCCAATCGCCTGCCCTGCATCTACCTCGTCGACTCCGGCGGCGCGATGCTCCTGAACCAGGACGACGTGTTCCCCGACCGGGAGCACTTCGGCCGCATCTTCTTCAACCAGGCCAACATGAGTGCGGCCGGCATCCCGCAGATCTCCGCGGTGCTCGGTTCGTCCACGGCAGGCGGCGCGTACGTGCCGGCGATGAGCGACGAGAACGTCATCGTCCGCAATCAGGGCACCATCTTCCTGGCCGGCCCCCCGCTGGTGAAGGCGGCCACCGGTGAGGACGTCACCGCCGAGGATCTGGGCGGCGGCACGATGCACTCGACGGTCTCCGGCGTCACCGATCACCTCGTCGACAACGACGAACAGGCACTGGCCAAGGTGCGCGAGATCGTCGCGACCTTCGGTCCGCGTGAACCCGCACAGTGGGAGACGACGCCCACCGTCGCACCCCGGCGCCGGCAGACCGATCTGTACGACGTGGTGCCGACCGACCCGAAGATCCCGTACGACGTGCGGGAAGTGATCGAGATCCTGTCCGACGGCGGTGAGTACACCGAATTCAAGGAGGGCTACGGCACCTCATTGGTGACCGCGTTCGCCACCGTGCACGGTCACCCCGTCGGTTTCGTCGCGAACAACGGCGTGCTCTTCAGCGAGTCGGCGCTCAAGGGCGCCCACTTCATCGAGCTGTGCGATCAGCGCCGCATCCCGCTGATCTTCCTGCAGAACATCACCGGCTTCATGGTCGGCCGCGAGTACGAGGAGGGCGGCATCGCCAAGAACGGCGCCAAGATGGTCAACGCCGTCGCCTGCGCCCGCGTCCCGAAGCTCACGGTGATGATCGGCGGGTCGTTCGGCGCGGGCAATTACTCCATGTGCGGACGCGCCTACTCGCCGCGATTCCTGTGGATGTGGCCGAACGCCCGTATCTCGGTGATGGGTGGACCGCAGGCCGCCGACACTCTCGCCACCGTGCGCCGCAAGGGCGTCGAACGCACCGGCGGGACTTGGTCGGACGCCGACGAAGAGGCCTTCAAGGCGCCGATCCGCGAGCAGTTCGCGGAGCAGTCGGACGCCTATTACTCCACTGCTCGTCTCTGGGACGACGGAATCATCGATCCCGCGCACACCCGGACCGTCCTCGGTCTCGCCCTGGAGGCGTGCCGACATTCGCCTCTCCCCGAACCGCGCTACGGCGTCTTCCGGATGTGATCGCCATGAACCAGGAGTCCCCAGTGAACCGTCCGTCCCTCCGCTCATCGAGCCCAGTCGAGAGGCGCATCCGCAAGGTTCTCGTCGCCAACCGCGGCGAGATCGCGGTGCGCGTGATCGACACGCTGAACGCGATGGGCGTCGAGTCCGTCGCCGTCTACTCCGACGCCGACGTCGACGCACCGCACGTCAAGGCGGCGGGGGAGGCGGTGCGACTCGGCCCGGCGGCGGCGTCGCAGAGTTACCTCGACATCGACAAGGTGGTCGCGGCGGCACTCGCCACCGGCGCGGACGCCGTGCATCCCGGCTACGGCTTCCTGTCGGAGAACCAGACGTTCGCGGCGGCGCTCGCCGACGCGGGCATCGTCTTCATCGGCCCGCCCGCACAGTCGATCGCCACGATGGGCGACAAGATCACGGCCCGCGCCGCCGTCACCGAACGCGGAGTGCCGGTGGTCCCCGGCATCTCGCGCCCCGGACTCACCGACGAGGAGCTGATCGAGGCGTCTCCCGGCATCGGGTTCCCCGTGCTCATCAAGCCGAGTGCGGGCGGCGGCGGCAAGGGCATGCACCGCGTCGACGACGCGGCCGGACTGCCCGAGGCGCTGGTGACCGCACGACGCGAGGCGGCGGCCGCCTTCGGCGACGACTCGCTGTTCATCGAGCATTTCGTGCTCACACCGCGTCACATCGAGGTCCAGATCCTCGCGGACGTGCACGGCAACGTCGTTCACCTGGGTGAGCGCGAATGCTCATTGCAGCGCAGGCACCAGAAGGTGATCGAGGAGGCGCCGTCGGCGCTGCTCGACGAGGCCACCCGCGCCCGGATCGGCGAAGCGGCGTGCGACGCGGCGCGCAGTGTCGGCTACACCGGCGCGGGCACCGTCGAGTTCATCGTCTCGGCCCGCGATCCCGAGAACTTCTACTTCATGGAGATGAACACCCGGCTCCAGGTGGAGCATCCGGTGACCGAGCTCGTCACCGGTCTCGATCTGGTGGAGCAGCAGGTGCGCATCGCGCGCGGCGAGCCGTTGTCGTTCACGCAGGACGATGTGACCCTCACCGGCCACGCCGTCGAGGCCCGCGTGTACGCCGAGGACCCCGCCCACGGATTCCTGCCCACCGGCGGCGTGATCGACGATCTCGAATGGCCTCGCTTCGCCCGAATCGACTCCGGGGTCGAAGCCGGCTCCGTCGTCGGCAGCGACTACGACCCGATGCTGGCGAAGGTGATCGTGCACGGCTCAGACCGCGCCGAGGCCGTCGACCGGCTCGACGAGGCGCTCGCGCAGACTCGCCTGACCGGAGTCGTCACCAACATCGACTTCTGCAGGCACGTCCTCGCTCATGAGGCGGTTCTCGCGGGTGACCTCGACACCGAACTCCTCGATCGGATCGTCGTCGACTACACGGCGCCGACCCCGCCGCCGGAGGCGCTCGCCGCGGCCTCCCTGGGGACACTCGACCTCGGTGATCGAGACGACCTCTGGTCGAGCGCGCTCGGTTTCCGCATCGGCGCGCCGTCGCCGCACGTATCGCGGCTGGCCGTCGACGGCCGCGAGTACACGGTGTCGTCGGTGCTCACCGCGTCCGACGACGCCGCCCTGCTCACCGCGGACACCACGGTCTCATCCGACGACGCGCCGACATGGACCGCGCACGTCGTGATGGCCCGATCGAGCGGCCAGTCGATCACATTGACCTGCGACGGCGTCCGCAAGCGTTTCACCGTCCGGGACGAGTGGGTGGCCGGCGACGCGGGGACCTGGCAGATCCACCCGCTGCGAATGCTGGCGGACGGCGACGACGCGGCGGCCGCAGGCGACGTCACCAGCCCGATGCCGGGAACCGTCGTCGCGGTCCCGGGGACCGACGGCGCGACCGTCGCCGCAGGCGATCCGCTCGTCGTCGTCGAGGCGATGAAGATGGAGCACACCCTGCGTGCGCCGGTCGATGGCGTCGCGCGCATCACCGCGAGCGTCGGGGACAAGGTGACCTCGGCGCAACTCGTGGCGCAGGTGACGGCCCTCTCGACTCCGCTCGACGAGCAGTGACGAACCCGCGCTCGATGAGCACGAACTCAACTAAGGAACAGACATGGAATTGACCCAGGAGTACACCGACCTCGTCGACAGCGTCCGCGACTTCGCGCAGACCGTCGTCGCGCCCGTCTCGGCGCAGCACGACCGCGAGAAGACGTTCCCGTACGAGGTGATCGCCAAGATGGGCGAGATGGGCCTCTTCGGTCTGCCGTTCTCCGAGGAGTTCGGCGGGATGGGCGGCGACTACTTCGCTCTGGCCCTGGCCCTCGAGGAACTCGGCAAGGTGGACCAGTCGGTCGCGATCACGCTCGAGGCCGGCGTCGGCCTCGGCGCGATGCCGATCTACCGTTTCGGCACCCAGGAGCAGAAGGAGCGATACCTTCCCGACCTGCTCGCCGGCAAGGCGCTCGCGGGATTCGGCCTGACCGAGCCGGGCGCGGGATCGGACGCGGGCGCGACGGCGACCACCGCCCGCGACGAGGGCGACGAATGGGTGATCAACGGCGGCAAGCAGTTCATCACGAACTCGGGCACCGACATCACCTCGCTCGTCACCGTCACCGCGGTGACCGGTGAGAAGGCGGGCGGCCGCAAGGAGATCTCCACGATCATCGTGCCCGCGGGCACTCCCGGGTTCACCGCCGAACCGGCCTACGACAAGGTCGGCTGGCACGCCTCCGACACCCACCCGCTGAGCTTCGACGACGTGCACGTCCCCCGTGAGAACCTGCTCGGCGAACGCGGGCGCGGATACGCCAACTTCCTGTCGATCCTCGACGAGGGACGCATCGCCATCGCGGGCCTGGCCACCGGTGTCGCGCAGGGCTGCGTGGACGAGTGCATCAAGTACGCACGTGAGCGGAAGTCGTTCGGCAAGCCGATCGCCGAATACCAGTCCGTGTCGTTCGCGATCGCCCGCATGGAGGCGCGTGCCCACGTCTCGCGCATGGCGTACTACGACGCGGCGGCCCGCATGCTGGCGGGCAAGCCGTTCAAGAAGGAGGCGTCGATCGCCAAGATGATCTCCAGCGAGGCCGCGATGGACAACGCTCGCATGGCCACGCAGATCCACGGCGGCTACGGCTTCATGAACGAGTACCCGGTGGCCCGCCACTACCGCGACTCGAAGATCCTGGAGATCGGCGAGGGCACCACCGAGGTGCAGCTCATGCTGATCGCGCGCTCGTTGGGACTCCCGGCGTGAGCGAGGGCAAGCGCATCGCGCAGCGCGGTCTGTGGTTCGAGGAGTTCGAGATCGGCGCCGTGTACGAACACCGGCCCGGCAGGACGGTGACCGAGGCGGACAACGTCCTGTTCACGACGTTGACGATGAACACGCAGGCGCTGCACCTGGATGCCGCCTGGTCGGCGACGCAGCCGGGCTTCGGCGGGCAGCGCTTGATCAACTCGATGTTCACCCTGTCGACGATCGTCGGACTGTCGGTGTCCCAGCTGACGCAGGGCACGCTCGTCGCCAATCTCGGGTTCAGCGACATCGCGTTTCCGGCGCCGCTGTTCGCCGGCGACACCCTGTACGCCGAGACCGAGTGCACCGGCAAGCGCGTCTCGTCGTCGCGCCCGGGCGAGGGAATCGTCCAGATCACGCACATCGGCCGCAACCAGGACGGTGTCATAGTGGCGAGAGCGTCGCGTTCGACACTCGTACGCCTACGTCCCGAGGAGAGCTGACATCTGATGATCGCCGAGACCTGGACCCCCGCCGGTCCCGCACTGCTGTTCTGCCCCGCCGACCGGCCGGAGCGCTATGTGAAGGCGCTCGACCGAGCCGACGTCGTGATCCTCGATCTCGAGGACGCGGTCGCTCCGATCAACAAGGCGGCCGCGCGCGAGGCGCTCGTCGCGAATCCCGTACCCGCCGACCGGGTGATCGTCCGCATCAACCCGGCGGGCACCGAAGACCATGAGCTCGACCTGCAGGCGCTGCAGGCCACGGCGTATCGCGTGGTGATGCAGGCGAAGGTGGAGGAGCCGTCGCAGATCACGGCGCATCACCTTCCGACGATCGCGCTCATCGAGACGCCGATGGGCGCCCTTCGCGTCGAGGAGATCGTCGCCGCGCCGAACTGTGTCGGGTTGATGTGGGGCGCGGAGGACCTGGTGGCGGGTCTCGGTGGATCGTCGAGCCGGTTCGGCGAGGGTGAGCCATACGCGGGCGAGTACCGCGACGCGGCCCGTTACGTCCGATCGAGGGTGCGGCTGGCGGCAGGCGCCTACAACAAGATCGCGGTCGACGCCGTCCACATCGACATCGGTGACGTCGACGGCCTCGTCGCCGAGGTACGTGACGCCGTCGCACTCGGCTTCACCGCCACCGCGTGCATCCACCCGTCACAGGCGGCGCACATCCGCGAGGGATACGCGCCGGCACCCGAGCGCGTCGAGTGGGCCACGAAGGTCCTGGAAGGCGCGGTCGCCTACGACGGCGGCGTCTTCGCTCTCGACGGCCAGATGATCGACGGCCCCGTCCTGGCGCAGGCCCGCGCCGTCCTGTCTCGCGCGGGCGTCACCCGCTGACATCTCGTCCCTTCTCCCCTTCAGAGGAAACCCATGGTTGAGCAGACGTACGCAGAGAACGACTCCTACGCGCGCGGCGAGGCCGAGCCCGCGCAGCTGACCGGCAC
>JASLJL010000181.1 GCA_030152405.1 Gordonia sp. (in: high G+C Gram-positive bacteria)
GTGCCGATCAGACCGATCCGGTCGGTCACCGCCGCGATCGCCGACAGCACCGCGATCGGGTCGGGCCGATCCGTCGCATCGGTCGTGATGGTCGGTGAGAGGTTCAACGCGTCGGCGACGAAGAGCGCGTCGAACATTCCACGCTCCGCGGTCCTGGCGATGTCCCGCCAGTGTGCGATCGAGTGCATCGTGGCCGGGTCGGTGCGCGGGGAGCGCCACACCGACTGCGCGACTCCCACCCCTTGGGCGAACAGCGCGAGATGCATCGTCCTGCCATCGGGATTCGTGGTCATGGTCAGTCCTCCTTCTCTGCGGTCCGGCCGTCGAGTAACGCCATGTCGTCGGCGGACAGGGATAGTTCGAGAGCGCCGAACGAGTCGATGACGGACTCCGGCCGGGACGCACCGGGTATCGGGATCACCGCGGGTGAGCGATGCAGCTGCCAGGCGAGCGCGACACGGTGGACGCTCACCCCGTGCCGACGAGCGACGGTGTCGAAGGGTGAGCCCTCGCCGCCCATCGACTTGGCTCGGCGCATGCCGCCGAACGGGCCCCATGAGAGGAATGCGAGGCCACGACGTTCGCACTCGGCCACCTCCGCCTCGGAGGACCGGAATCCCGGCGAGTACTCGTTCTCGACGGCGACGAGCGCATCGCCGAGGATCTCACTCGCCACCGCGATCTGCGCGGGATTTGCGTTCGAGATCCCGACTCGTCGCACCAGACCGTCGTCCCAGAGGGCCCGCATCGCGAGCATCGACTCCTCGTACGGCAGCTGTGGATCGGGCCGATGATGGAGATACAACGGCAGCGGGTCGAGACCGAGTCTCCTGATGGACGCGATGCACGCCTCCCGCAGATGCCGATGCCCTCCGTCGATCCACCACGTGTCGTCGGTGAACCGCAGGTGACCGCCTTTGGTGCTGACGACGACGTCGGCGGCGGAACCCGACCATGTTCGCAGGGCGTCGGCGAGCGCGAGTTCGTTCACACCGATGTCGGCGCCCGCGGGCCCGTACACGTCGGCGGTGTCGAGGAAGCGCATCCCGACGTCCAATGCGGCGTGGACGGTTCGGCGGCCCTGCTCGACGTCGAAACCGAGAACCTGCGTGATCGTCATCGCGCCGAACCCGACGGCGGGCACCACGAGGTCTCCGACAGCGCGTGCAGTGGACGGCGTCATCGTCCGACAGCCGTCCATCCGCCGTCGACCGGCATGGTCACTCCGGTCACGAATGTCGCGTCGAGCGCCAGATGCTCGAAGCTGCGGGCCATCTCCTCCGGACGACACAGCCGGCCGAGGGGACTTCGGGCTTCGACCTCGGACACGTCGTATCCCTGGTCGATCATCTCCTGCACCATCGGCGTCAAAGTGTGGCCGGGTGCGACGCTGTTGACCCGGATGTGCGGCGCCCACTCGATCGCGAGGTTCCGACTGAGCTGGTCGACGGCCGCTTTCGCGGTTCCGTAGTCGGCCTGCTTCGTCCAGCCGCCGTAGGCGGTCGTCGATGACAAGGTGACGATCGCACCCGGTCGCCGGTCGGCGAGCAGCGGTCGCGCGAACGCGGAGGCGACCAGGAGGGTCCCGGTGACGTGGACGTCGAACACCCGACGGAACGTGTCGGGGTCGAGGTCCACTGCGGGCCGGAACTCGCCCCGGATGCCATGGCTCGTGACCAGGACGTCCGGTCTCGGCTGGCCCTCGGAGGCCGCCGCCATCGCCGAGTCGACCGCGGCTCGATCGGTGACGTCGACCGACAGGTATTGCACGCCGTCCTGCGGATCCGCCGGGTCGGCCCGATCGAAGACGGTCACCGCCAGACCGCGGTCACGGAGCCGAGAGACCACCGCGGCGCCGATTCCGCTCGCTCCCCCGGTCACCACGGCGTGACGCGCGGTCGCCTGGTCAGACACGGGCCTGGACCCGGGGAGCGGCGAAGGCGTGGATGCTCGCGACCACGTGCTCGAGTTCCTCGTCGCTCATGCCGTGGCTCATTCCCAGTGACATGCCGCGCGCGAACACCTCGTCGGCATTGGGCAGCCCGCCGTCGGGCACCCGGTGCTCCACACCTCGCATCATCGGATGCCGGGTGACGTTGCCGCTCCACACCGTTCGAGTGTCGATGCCGGCGGACTCGAGCGACTCCTGCAGATCGGATCGGGTGAAGCCGGCGTCCTCGGTGATCGTGACCGGGAAGCAGAGCCACGCGGTGTGGAATCCGTCGAGTTGGCGAGGCAGCCGGAAGAACTCCGGGTACGCGCCGAACGCCTCCGTGAAGGCGTCGAAGATCTGGGCGCGGCGCGCGTAGTTGGTGTCGAGTTTGGCGAGTTGGACGAGGCCGAACGCGGCGCCCAGCTCGGACGGCTCGAAGTTCCACGGGAGGACGTCGAAGATGAAGTCGTTGTCGTAGTCGACGCCGTCGAGTTCCTCGCGGAAGACGCGTCCCTCTCCGGCCGAGCCGAACAGGTGCGGCTCACTCCGACGGCCCCACCGCCGGAGCATCAGGCCTTTGTCGCGGAGCTTCTCGTCATCGAGGCAGACCATGCCGCCGTTGCCCGCACAGGTGATGATGTGCGCCATCGCGAAACTCGTGACCGTGATGTCCGAGCGAGATCCGGTCGTGGTGCCGCGCAGGGTGGTGCCGATGCAGTCGCAGGAGTCTTCGATCACCTTGAGGCCGTGCTTGTCGGCGATCGCGCGGATCGCATCCCAGTCGGGAGCGTTGCCGGCGAGGTTGGGGACGAGAATGGCGCCGGTCTGCGGGGTGATCAGCTCCTCGATCTTCGAGACGTCCACGTTGTAGGTGTCCTGTTCGACGTCGACGAACACCGGGACCCAGCCGCCGCGCACGATCGGCGACACGTCGGTCGAGAACGTCAACGGCGAAGTGATGACCTCCGAACCTTTCGGCAGGTCGAGCAGTTCGAGCGCGAGGTACAGCGCGGACGATCCCGAGTTGCACATCAGGCCCAGCTTCTTGCCGTAGAGCTCAGCGACACGACGTTCCATCTCAGCGACGTTCTTGCCGATCTTCAGCGCGTACGGACCGCCGCGCAGCACCTCGAGGCACGCCTCGATCTCTCGTTCGTCGTGGACGCTGCGGGCATAGATCACTCGTGTCATGGGTGTCTCCTGTATGTGGGGGGTGGGACGTCGGCCAGGTGGGCCGTGCAGTCAGCGGATGGTGGATCCGGCGTCGACGGGCAGCGTCACGCCGGTGATGTATCGGGCGTCGTCGGATGCGAGGAACATCAGTGCTCGGGTGACGTCGACGGCGTCGATGCGGTCGACGGGCAACGAGTTCATGAAGATCGGACCGAGGTCCGGACGCTCCTCGAGAAGCCTCGGCAGCACGGCCGAGTGCCCCTGCGGGGTGTCGACGCCGGTCGGGTTGATCATGTTGACGCGGATGTCGCGGTTGGACAGTTCGAGCGCGAGCGACCGGCACAGGCCGACGAGAGCGTGCTTGGCCGCGACGTACGGGGCGTAGAACGGCAGTCCGACGGTGCTCCCAGTCGACCCGGTGATCACGATGTTGCCGCCGCCGCCGAGATCGAGGTGCGGGATGGCGGCCGCGCAGGTGTTCCAGACGCCGGTCAGGTTCACGTCAATGGTGGTCTGCCAGATCTCGTCGGTGACCTCGTCGTGGGGCTGGACCGTGCAGATCGAGGCGTTGGCGACGACCACGTCGAGTCCGCCGAAGAGTTCCACCCCGCGTTCGACCGCGGTCTCGAGCGCCGGTCGATCACGGACGTCGACGGGTGCCGCGTGGACTCTGCCGCCCGCCGCCTCGATCAGGCGGACCGTCTCGTCCAGCCCTTCGCGCGTCCCCATCTGGTAGTCGACGATGTCGAGTTGAGTGCACGAGTCGACCGCG
>JASLJL010000189.1 GCA_030152405.1 Gordonia sp. (in: high G+C Gram-positive bacteria)
GGGACTCGGCGATGGCCGAGGCCGTCAGCGACGACACCTTCCTCCTCATCGCCTCGGCCCCCAACTACCCGACCGGCGCGCTCGACCCGATCGCCGAGATCGCAGCACTCGCGACGGACCTCGATCTCCCCCTGCACGTCGACGCGTGTCTCGGCGGGTTCGCACTGGCGTGGTGGCCGGATCGATTGCCGGCGTGGGACTTTCGCGTCCCGGGCGTCACCAGCATCTCGGCTGACTTCCACAAATACGGGTACGCACCGAAGGGCGCGTCGATCCTGCTGCACGCGGACCGTGACCGACATCGCGCGGCGTACTTCGCCACCACCGACTGGCCCGGATACCCGATCGTCAACGCGACGCTCCTGGGATCGCGGTCGGCCGCCGGTCTCGCGTCGGCGTGGGCGATCGTCCGGCATCTCGGCGCCGACGGTTTCACGCGTCTCGTCGCCGACATCGCGTCGGCGCGGAACACGGTGATCGACACGGTCCGCCGCATCGACGGGCTGCGCGTGGTCGGCGACCCGCAGGGTCCGGTCTTCGCCGTCGCGGCGGACGTCGACTCGTCGGCGCCGATCGACCCGCACCGATGGGCGGACGAGGTTCGGGACCGGGGCTTCACCCTGCAGGCTCAGCCCGGTTTCACACAGAGCGACGGGACGGTGCTCGCGCCGAGCACCCACTTGACGATCACGCCGGTGACCGCCCGCATCGCCGACGAGTTGTCAGCCGCTCTCCTCGACGGTGCGGCGGCCGCTCGTGGTGTCGCGGCCGCGACCGCGCCCGAGGCGTTGGCCCAGCTCGGCGCGGCGTTCGCCTCCGGCGCGGTGACCGTCGACGACGCCCTCGGACTCGACTCCGCAAGCACCGAAGCGGTCCTGGTCGGAGCTGGAATCGATCCGCACACCGATCCGGCGGGCGCTGCCGAAGCACTCGACCTGAGCGCAGTGATCGCGGCGATCGACCTCTTGCCGAGGCCGATCACCGCGAAGATGCTCACGGAGTTCCTAGCGGGCTTCACCAACCCGTAGGACCATCGGATCTCCCGTCAGAGTGAACGGGAGATGATCTCCTTCATGATCTCGTTGGTGCCGCCGTAGATCATCTGGACACGGTTGTCGGCCCACATGCGGGCGATCGGGTACTCGTTCATGTACCCGTAGCCGCCGAAGAGCTGAAGGCACGTGTCCGCGACCTGCATCGCGCGATCGGTGGTCCACCACTTCGCCATCGCGACGGTCGGGATGTCCAGCTCGCCGCGCAGGTGCTTCTCCATGCAGTCGTCGAGGAAGACCCGAGCGACGTGCGCCTCGGTGGCGACCTCGGCGAGCTTGAACTTGGTGTTCTGGAAGCCGAAGACCGGACGACCGAACGCGGTGCGCTCCTTCGTGTACTCGAGGGTCTTCTCCAGCGCGACCTCCATGCCGGCGACCGACGCGACGGCGATGATTAGGCGCTCCTGCGGCAGCTGCGTCATGAGCTGGATGAAGCCGAGGCCCTCCTGCTCGCCGAGGAGGTTCGACTGCGGGACGCGCACACCGGCGAAGTTCAGCTCGGCGGTGTCCTGGCCGCGCATGCCGACCTTGTCGAGGATGCGGCCGCGGCTGAAGCCTTCACGGTCGGTCTCGACGAGGATCAGCGAGATGCCCTTGGCGCCCTCGTTGGTGTCAGTCTTGGCGACGATGATCACCAGGTCGGCCTGGCCGCCGTTGGTGATGAAGGTCTTGGAGCCGTCGATGACGTAGTCGTCGCCGTCCTTGACCGCCTTGGTCTTCACATTCTGGAGGTCGGAGCCGGTTCCGGGCTCGGTCATGGCGATGGCGCCGACAACCTCGCCGGACGCCATCTTGGGCAGCCAGGTCTTCTTCTGCTCCTCCGACCCGTAGGCCAGGATGTAGTGCGCGACGATGCCGTTGTGGAGGCTCTGGCCCCATGCGGAGTCGACGACACGCGCCTGCTCCTCGATCAGCACGGCCTCGTGCGCGAAGGTGCCGCCACCGCCGCCGTACTCCTCCGGAATCGACATGCACAGGAGCCCGAGGTCGCCCGCCTTGTTCCACAGGTCGCGATCGACGTGGTGCTGCTCAATGTAACGCTCGGTGTTCGGCGCCACCTCCTTCTCGCAGAAGGCGCGAGCCATCTCACGGAGGGCGGACAGTTCATCGGTTTCCCAGCTGGGACGAGCCATGGTGTTCATACCAATCTTCGGTGACTTTTTTCGATCGCCGCGATCTTAACACCGAACAATGACAAGGTCCGGTGGGGATGTCCCCACCGGACCTTGTCCAGTGCGTGAATGTTCTGTGCGAACGCCTTCGCGAGCAGGCCTGCCGGAAACGGCTAGCCCTTGACGTTGCCCTTCTTCCACGTCGACCACGGGATGTTCCAGTCGCCGAGGCCGTCGGTGCCCGGCAGCAGATCGCCGATCGTGTTCTTGACCGTCACCGGATCACCGCGAAGGGTGTTGCGCACCGTCCACAGCGCATCCTCCGGGCTGAGGTTGAGGCAACCGTGGCTGGTGTTCGTGTTGCCCTGGGCCCACACCGACCAGGGAGTCGAGTGCAGGTAGATGCCGCTGTAAGACATCTGCGTCGCGTAGTCGACCGGCGTGCGGTAACCGTCCGCCGACGTCGTCGGAACACCGTACGTGGACGAGTCCATGATGATGTTGTCGAGGCGGTCGCCGATCATGTAGATGCCGTTGTTCGTGGGCGCCGACTCCTTGCCCATCGAGGTCGGCATGGAGCGGATGACCTTTCCGTTCCGCTTCACGACGACGACCTTGGTGTTGTCGTCGACGAACATCTCCAGGTCACGACCGACCTTGAAGCTCGACGACGCGTTCTCCTGACCGAAGGTTCCGTTGCCGAGGTCGATGCCGAAGATGTTGACCTTGACGTTCACCTTGGTGCCCGGGGCCCAGAAGTTCTCCGGACGCCAGCGGACTTCCTGGTCGCTGATCCAGTAGAAGGCGCCCTCGACGCCCGGATTCGACGTGATCTTGATGGCGTCCTGCGCGGCCTTGCGGTCGGCGATGGCCTCGTCGAAGCGCACCGACACGGTCTGGGCGACACCGACGGTCTCGCCGTCCGGCGGGCCGATGTAGGCCGCGACCTGGTTCTCGGGCGCGCGGGTGGCGAACTTGGTGGTGCTGGTGGTCTTGCCGCCGACGCCGGCGGCCGTCGCGTTCACCGTGTAGGTGCGGTCGTAGCCGAACGGCTCGACGCTGGTCCAGGTGGTGCCGTCCTCGCTGACCTCACCCTTGATGAATCCGCCGTCCGCCTTCTTGATGCGGACGTCGGAGATCGCACCCTCGGTGGCCTTGACGACGACCGGGCGGCCCGGCTGGACGCCGAGCTGGTCGTTGGTCAGCGGCTTGCCCGCCTCGTCGGTGATCGAGATCGCCGGCTTGATCATGTCGCCGAACTCGCCGTCGGCCCGCACCTCGGTGTCGTAGCCGGCCACGCCGCTGCACGCGGACAAGAATGCGATCGCCGCGACCATCAGCGCGACGACGGACGCCGCTCTGCCGCCTCGTCGGCGGACGCCGCTCCCAGTGATGCCCATCTTGCTCCCAAACCTGTGTAATTCCGTAAACGGACCAGAATCCCGTTTTTCTAGATTGTACGAGACGCGGAACACGTTCCACGTACCCGACGATGCCGGTCATCGCGCACACCGGCATCGCCATCAACGCTCAGGCGACGCTCACGAGGATCGTTCGTCCTGGTCGAGGATGGTTTTCCAGCACGCGGATTCGGTCCTGAGATTACCGGCGAGGTTCGCCGATCACCAGTGCGAGCGGACAGAATCACATCCGATGCATTCATCCGACCGACCGGGTGGGGTGAACCATTGGTTGAGGTCAGCGAGTTCCGAATCGGAGCGTTTGACCTCCCGCCCCGGTGGCAACCCTCCTCTCGACGGTGACAGTCGCCGTCGAAAGGAGATCTCGTGCCCACCACTCCCTCGTCCACCGAGACGTCGACAGTGGGTCTGCTCGCAGACCCGGGAGCACCGCGCGACATCGCGGAGCACATCGCGAGCGGGCTCGCCGCCGATCTGTCGACGCGCACGGGGATCGAGTGGACCGTCGAGACGAGCGAGGAGACGCTTCCGATCGATCCGACCGGAGCAATCCCCCTCGCCGACCGGACGCCGGACCTCGTCGAGCGGCATCGATGGGATCGCGTGGTGTATCTGAGCGATCTCACGCAATACTGCGACACCGGCCCGCTGCGATACCAATGCGCCGACGGGGTGGCCGCCGCCATCGTGTTCGTCCCGACGGTCGGCTGCCTGAACCGCAGTCGCCGAGTGCGCCGACTCGTCGCCGACGTGCTGTCCGGCATCCTCCCCGACGATCGGGTGCGCGGGCCGATCGGCCGTCTGCGGATGATGTCCGGGATGGTACGCAGCAACCGGCCGACCGCGATGGGTCGCGCGCTGCGGGCATGCGCCGCCGTCGGACTGGCCTCAGGAGCGTTCGGGATCTTCTTCGGCAGCGTGTGGCCGATCGCCGACTCGATGTCGATCCCCCGCCTGGCAGCTGTCAGCGTCTGCGTGGTGTCAGCGCTCAGCGCCTGGTTGATCGTCCGCAACGGGCTGTGGACCCGCAGGCCCAATCCGGCGCCGCAGAGCGGAGCCGTGGACAACGCCGCGACAGTCGTCACGGTGTGGTCCGCCGTCGCACTGATGCACTCGGTGCTGTTCATCGGACTCACCGCGTTGGCAGCCGTCGTGGTGGAACCGACGTACCTGGCGACGCAGTTGGGTCACCCCGTCCACGTCACCGACTACCTGGTCCTCGGGTGGTTCTCAGCGTCGATGGGGACGATGGCCGGCGCGCTGGGTTCCAACTTCGACGACGAGGACGTGGTCCGCGAGGCCACCTACAGCCAGCGGTGGTATCAACGCCGCCAGCTGTTCGACGACTACAACGAGTGAGGCCGGAACGAGTGTTCCCGGCGAATCACCGTCTCGCCCGACAACCAGGCGTCGACGAAGGCTGCGTCCAGTCGGTCCTCCACCACCTGCAGGGCTCTGATGCCGAAGACCATGTCGTCGTGGAGGCTCGGCTCGTCGGCGAGCAGTGACGCGACGACGTCGCCCCTCATCACCTGTTCGTGCACCGAGTCGGCTTCCACGTGCTCGCGGTAGAACAGGCGGGCCGCCTCCGGCGCGTCTATTCGCTCCAGTCCACGAAGCAGCCAGGCCGAGCCGACAGGAGACGACGTCTCGGTCGCGGCGAAGTGACCGACCGTCGCGCCCAGCCGCGAACGCCGAAGTCCCAGACACGACATGAGGTTGACCGGCGCGAGCGCCACTGCCGGCGCGTCCGGCAGATAGCCCAGGTAGGAGGCGTCCAGGTCCATCGACGACAGCAGGTCTGCGAACAGTTCCTGATGCACGCGGTCGCCGTGACCGCCCCCGTACTCGTCGAACTCGACTGCGACGAAGGCCGCCTTCGCCAGCCGGCGCAAACGGGGAATCGCCCACGCGTGCGGATCGGCCTCTTTGAGGTGATAGATCGAGCGCACCGCGAAGTAGTCGGCGAACTCGGCTTCCGTGCCGTGCCGCCGCAGATGAGCAGTCGCGCCCGTGGGCACCGCGCCGGCGAGAGCGTCGAGTTCCGCGGCCGCTGAGCCCTCGTCCGACAGCGGCGTCACCTCCTGTGCGACGGCGTCGAGGAAGAGGTCCTCCAGGCGTACCCGTGCGTCGATGACGGCCGAGTCCCATTCGCAGTCGCGCACCGCGTCCGACCAGCCGCGATAGTGCAGTTCGTGGCACACCGCCAGCGCGAGCTGCGCGTCGTCGCCCCAGGGATCGAGGTCGTCGGGGATGCTGATCCGGAGCGGCGCGTCGTCGGTCGCCGTCCGGATCGCGTCGATGACGCGTGCGGACACCGGACCTCGCGGTGGTGGCATCGCGCTCTGAGCGATCGGTGTCGGGGTGTGTGCGGTCACTGGCTGATACCTGCCTTCGACGACGGGAACGTTCAGGAGATTGACGTTCGGTTGCAGACGGCGTACCCGTCGGACGTGGACGGCAAACCACACCACCGAGACGTCGCTGGCGCTGCAGATCGGCGACTGTCAGGGCGGAAAGGGCTGTCAGAGCGGAAAGGGTTGTCCTCTGCGCGTTTGGGTACTCCCCCGTCACCAAGGTGTCGGCGCCCGACGGCGCCGAACGGCACCCGACCGTAGGAGGGTTCTATGCGAGACATCCTGTCGAAGCCGACGTCCGACACACGCTCAGGCGGCGGTGCGTCTCCCGACGCCACCGCTCACCGCGGACGGAATAGATGACCATGACGA
Organism: Gordonia sp. (in: high G+C Gram-positive bacteria); assembly: GCA_030152405.1. Lineage (GTDB taxonomy): Bacteria > Actinomycetota > Actinomycetes > Mycobacteriales > Mycobacteriaceae > Gordonia. Next base: position 6,315 of record JASLJL010000189.1, read on the forward strand.
GTCCGGCTACACCGACGCAGTCCTCCGCCGTGCTCAGCGAGCCTGCGGTCAGTGAGACCGGGATCGGGGCGACGGCGGACGTCTATCGTCCGCAGGAGGACACCGAACTGCTGATCGAGGCGTTGGCGGCCGTCGACCTGCCCGGCGCCAAGGTGCTCGACCTGTGCACCGGATCGGGCGCCGTGGCGATCGCCGCCGCGCTCGGCGGCGCCGACGTCACCGCCGTCGACTCGTGTCCCCGCGCCGCCGGCCAGGCCCGCCGAAACGCGGTCGCGGCGGGCGTCGACATCGGTGTGGTGTGTCTGGACCTCGCCGACGTCGGACGGTCGGGCTTCGACCTGATCACGTGCAATCCCCCGTACGTGCCCACGCCACTGGGCACCGAGTTGTCGGCGGACGGACCGACGCACGCGTGGAACGCCGGGCCCGACGGGCGCGCTGTGCTCGACGTGGTGTGCGCCGTGCTGCCGGGTCTCCTCGCCGACGACGGGACCGCCTTGATCGTGCAGTCCGCACTCGCGGACGTCGAGTCGACCGTCGATCGGTTGCGAGCGGGCGGGCTCCGGGCCGAAGCGATCCTCGAACGCCGCATACCGTACGGCCCGGTTCTCCGGTCGCGTCGCGACCGGCTCGTGCAGGCGGGTTTCGTCGGCGCCGACGACGACGAGGAGTCGATCGTCGTCGTCCGGGCGGACCGGGTGCGGTCTGAGCGGACGCCATGACGCGCGAGCGGGCGACTCCGCGGGTGCGGGTCGTGCCCAAGGGGCCGATCCTCGTGGACGGTCCAGTCGACGTGCAGCGCCCCGACGGAACCACCCTCCATTGCGACCGATTCACCGTCGCGATCTGTGCGTGCGGATACAGCGCGACACCACCGCTGTGCGATGCGAGTCATCGGCGGCAGCGGACCCACCGAAACCGGCACTGACAGGCCGGAACCAACGATGAGGAGAGAGATGATCTTCGAGGAAGCGGCCGATCCCGCTCTCCGAGGCGGACGCCCCCTCGACGGCGCCGTCGTGGCGATCCTCGCCACCGACGGCGTGGAGGAGGCCGAACTCACCGCGCCGCGCGAAGCGGTCGAGGCGGCGGGCGGCCGCACCGTACTGGTGTCCTTGCAGCCGGGTGAGATCCAGGCCATGCACCACGACGTCGAACCGGCCGGGCGACACCACGTCGATCGGGTGGTCGCGGATGTCTCCGTCGCCGACTTCGACGCACTGCTTCTGCCGGGCGGCACGACCAACCCGGATCAACTCCGACAGGATCGCCACGCGGTCGACTTCGTCCGCGGGTGCATGCACGCGGACCGGCCGGTCGGCGTCATCTGCCACGGCGCATGGACATTGGTGGAGGCGAACGTCGTCGACGGTCGGACGTTGACCAGCTACCCCAGCATCCGGACGGACATCAGAAATGCGGGCGGCGACGTCGTCGACGCCGAGGTCGTGGTGGACGGCGGCCTGGTGTCGAGTCGGGATCCAGGCGACCTGCCCGCGTTCTGCGCCAAGATCGTCGACGTCTTCGCCGACCGCAGATAGCGGCTGATCCAGGCCGAATGGTTCGTATTCGACGGTCCCGGGTATCCGGTCCTCCCATCAATCAGGAGGAATCTCATGTCTGACGTTCATTACGCCGCCGTCGATGTACTCGCACGATCGACCACATTCACTTCGGTCGGCTGGATCGGTTACATCGTGATCGGCGGTATCGCCGGCTGGCTCGCCAGCAAGGTTATGGGCACGGACGCGAGCATGGGCGTCGTGGCCAACATCGTCGTCGGCATCATCGGTGCGCTCATCGGCGGATTCGTGTTGAGCTTCTTCCTCGACACCGCGAGCGGCGGCATGTGGTTCACCTTCATCACCGCGCTGCTCGGATCCATCGTGCTGCTCGCCGCGCTCAAGGCCGTCTCGCGACGAGGCTGACCGCTCACTCCCGCGGTCGGCTATCGGGCACGAAGCCGTGCTGTGCACCCCACAGCACGGCTTGTGCTCGTGTGGCGACCCCGATCCGGCGGTAGCACGTGCGGATGTAGGTCTTCACCGAGTTGATCGACAGGCCCGTGCGATCGACGATGTCGGCATTGCTCAAGCCCTGAGTGATCAGGGCGAGCACCTCGGCCTCACGCTGCGTGAGGCCTTCTTCGCGTCCGGGCCAATCTCCGGCGTTCGACACCGCCGTTGCCGCTCGCCCCGGGAACACCCGGGGCGCATGCGCTTCGGCGTGGACCCGCTCCAGAGCCTCCACGAGTTCGGAAGCGGGCAGCTTCTTCGACAGCACGGCCGCTGCGCCGTTGGCGAGGACGGCCGAGACCGCCGCTTCGGAGGTCTCCCACGAGTAGACCACGACCTTCCCGACTCGTCTGTCCCCCAACAGCTCGTCGATCGTCTGCCGGTCAGCGGGCGGGCTGGCGAACGAGTCGTAGAGCGCGATGTCGACGGGTTCGGACACCTCGCCGGACGTCGACAGCGCGCGAACGCCGACGCGGTCGGCGTACAGCCTGAACATGGATGCCAGGCCGCGGACGACCACGTCGTAGTCGTCGATGAGTGCCACTCGGATAGGGCCCATACTGAACCCTACCGCCGCCGTATACACCCCTAGGGGTGAGCCGCTTAACCCCTTGTTCTTCCTATCATTCGGTACGAGGCGATTCCCTCATCGTGCTCGGGCCAAGCGCTCGGGTGCCCGCACTCGACCGTTCGAAGGTAGGACATCAGCTTTGTCACGAAATCTCGACCATCCAGTCGCCGACGCACCGGCGTTCCAGTTCGGTCGATTCTGGTACTACCGGGCGGAGGACCGCTGGGAGTGGTCCGACCAACTCGCCCGCCTGCACGGATACGACTCCGCCGACGTGGTGGTCCCGACCATCGACCTGATGCTCTCGCACAAGCATCCTGACGATCGCGACCGAGTCGCAGGTCTTCTCGAACGGGTCCGCCGAGCCGGCGAGCCGTTCAGCAGCCAACACCGGATCGTCGACCGAGCAGGCACCGTCATCCCGGTCATCGTCATCGGAGATCTTCTCCACGACGACGAGGGACGACGCCGCGGGACGCACGGCTTCTACGTCGCGGCGTCCGCCGACGCCGAACACACCCCCACGACGACCAGTCGGAGGGACGACGCCCCGCAGCGCATGGACGTCGACGAGATGATGCGTCGGCGAGCGACGATCGAACGCGTCAAAGGCGCCCTGATGCTCGCGTACCGGCTGAGTGACAAGCAGGCGTTCGACATGCTGGTCTGGCGTTCGCAGGAGTCGAACGTCAAGCTGTACGCGCTCGCGGCCGCCATCGAAGCGCGGCTCGCCGAGATCGACATCCCGTCCGGCTCTCGAGGCGCATTCGATCGGATCGTCCTCGGCGCACACGACGACTCCGCACGCCAGGCCTGAGCGGCGCACGTTTGACCAACGCCCGCACAGGGGACTCGGCCATGGACGGATCTGTTCGACGACTTGAGGAGACGACATGCGCGCAGTCACCTGGCAGGGCAAGCGAGACGTACGGGTGGAGACCGTTCCCGACCCCCGCATCGAGGAACCGTCAGACGCAGTGATCCGAGTCAGTTCGACGAACATCTGCGGCTCTGACCTGCATCTCTACGAGGTCCTCTCGCCGTTCATGACAGCCGGCGACATCCTCGGACATGAGGCCATGGGCGTGGTCGAGGAAGTCGGCACTGACGTAGGCGACCTCCACGTCGGCGACCGAGTGGTCATCCCTTTCCAGATCTCATGCGGACGGTGTTTCATGTGCGACCGTTCGCTGTACACCCAGTGCGAGACCACGCAGGTCCGCGACCAGGGAACCGGCGCGGCTCTCTTCGGCTACTCGAGCCTCTACGGGGCGGTGCCCGGCGGTCAATCGGAGTACCTCCGAGTCCCGCAGGCCCAGTTCACCCACATCAAAGTCCCCGACGGTCCACCCGACAGTCGGTTCGGTTACCTGTCCGACGTTCTGCCGACCGCGTGGCAGGCCGTCGAGTACGCCGACATCCCGCCCGGAGGAACGGTGGCCGTGCTCGGCTTGGGGCCGATCGGCGACATGGCCGCCCGCATCGCCGCACATCGCGGCGTGCGGGTGATCGGCGTCGACCGCGTGCCCGAACGGAGAGCCCGAGCCGCCGCCCGCGGGATCGAGACGTTGTCGTCGGACATCGACGTCGGTGCCGCAGTTCGGGACGCGACCTCAGGTCGAGGCTCGGACTCGGTGATCGACGCGGTCGGCATGGAGGCCCACGGCTCGCCTGTGGCGGAGACCCTCCAGCACGCGGTTGGAATGCTGCCAGAGGCCTTGGGCCGGAAGGTGAACTCGACCCTCGGGATTGATCGCCTGTCCGCCCTGTACACGGCCTTCGACGCGGTGCGACGTGGCGGCACCGTGTCCGTGTCCGGGGTGTACGGCGGTGCCGTCGACCCGCTGCCGATGTTCACCATCTTCGACAAGCAGATCCAGATCCGGTGCGGGCAGGCGAATGTCAAGCGGTGGACCGACGCGATCATGCCGCTGTTGACCGACGACGACCCGCTGGGAGTCGACGACTTCGCGTCGCACCGACTCCGACTCGATGACGCACCCGACGCCTACGCCAAGTTCCAGGCGAAGGCGGACGGGTACGTCAAGGTCGTCCTTACCCCCTGAGCGGACCGACGGCCCGCCGACCCGTCACCCCGCGGTGGCAGACTCGGCGGCCAGTCGGGCCAGCGTCTGCTCCAGTTCGTCCTCGGTGACGAGGGGAAAGCCGACCTTCTCCAGCAGCTTCTTGTCAGTCACCTTCGACCAGTCGTAGGTGTGGCGGACAAGGGTCGAGTCCGGTCCCTGAGACTCGAGCTCCCAGACCCACTCCCACCCGGGTGGTTCGGTGCCTGCCGGAGCGGTCTTCCAGGCGAGGAGTTTGTCCTTGGCGTAGCCGGTGACGTGGTTGTCGGTCTGATACTCGCCACCCATGTGCGGCCCCTCCATGTTCATGGTGAACACGTCGCCGACGTGCTGGATCCGGTCGGCGTGATCGACCCCTCGGATGAATCCCGAACCGTCCAGGGACTGGTGCCTTTCGGGATTGCTCAGCACGTCGAAGACCCGGTCGACCGGCGCGTCGATCACGCGTTCCACTGTCACACTCGTTTGATCGCTCATGTCTCCACCGTGCCCACGCCGGCCCGATCTGGCAACCCGTTCCCGCTTCTGTTCGTTCGGTGTTTCGAAAGCCCGAGCGGTGGGAACCCGACCTCGGCCGACGACATCAAGGGAGGTCCGGCGTGCTGACACTCGAATCAGACAGTCCCTGTCTGTTGCTCACCGGTGACGTGGAACGTTTAGCCGACTTCTGGCGACAGGCGCTGCGACTCTCGCTCGGCCGCCGTCGCAACTTCCGAGTCGAACTCGTCGACGCACGGTTCCGACCGCGGATGGTCATCCGCCAGGTGATGCCGCCGCGCCCTCGCGTGCGGGTTCATCTCACGGCGTTCGACACACAGGACCTGACCGCCGCGGTCGAACGCCTGACTGCCCTCGGAGCGACTCCACCGCTCTCGCCGTACCCGTCGATGCCCGGCAGGGCCGTCGTGCTGGATCCCGACCGCAACACCGTCGAGATCACGGCGTCCGTCAGCTCGCCGGCCTAGCTTCGACGCACTCGACACCGACCAACGGAGGAATCCATGCAGCTGTCCGCACTCGACGCCCTCGTCCAGCAGCCCACGCGCGCGCTCGCGAGTGTCCGTCGCGGACGAGCCTTCCATCGGAACGGGGTGACGCGCATCGGGGCCGCGATCATCGACACCGTCGACTTGCCGCTCACGTCGGGGCCGGTCACCGTCCGAGTGTCGAAGGGGCTCGGGACGCCGAAGAACCTGCCCGATCTGATCGGTGTCGCCGTCCGATTCGGGCCGCAGAACGTCTTCGACACCGCGAATGATCGACAGTGGGATCTCCTCATGGCCGGGCCCGTCCAACGATTCGCCGGCCTTCCGGTGGTTGTGCCCGCATATCGCTGGTCCGGTGCCGACGTCTCACCGCTCACCGCGATA
>JASLJL010000272.1 GCA_030152405.1 Gordonia sp. (in: high G+C Gram-positive bacteria)
ATAGCGCGCGCGGACGTCGGGGTCGGTGGCGGGGAACTCCCAGTCGTCCAGGAGCCCTTGGACGTACATCATCGACCCGCCGACGATCACCGGCGTCACGTCGGCCGCCAGCAGGTCGTCGATCACGACGGTCGCCGCCGCCTTGTAGCCGGCCACCGTCGCGGTCTCGGTCACGTCCAGGACGTCGAGCAGGTGATGGGTGATGCCGCGTCGTTCCGCGACAGACGGCTTCGCGGTGCCGATGTCCATGCCACGGTACTGGGCCATCGCGTCGACGTTGACGATCTCGCCGCCCAGCCGCTCGGCGAGGTCGAGCGCGAGCGCGGACTTCCCGCTGGCCGTCGGTCCGACGACGGCGATCGGCGCGATCACGCGACGGTCCAGGTGGCGACGGTGTAGCCGACGCCGAACGGGCTGTCCGCGTACCGGAGGTGCGCCGTGAGCTCGCGGCCCGCCGCGACGCCCGCGAGCACCTGCAGCGCCGCGCGGCCGCCGACTCCCTCGGCGGCGCACGCCGCGGCGTCGAGAGACGCGAGGGACTGGACGTCGGCCGACCGCAGCGCCGCATCGATCACGGACTGGAGAGCGTGCGCGGACTCGCGGTCGCCGCCGCCCGGCGCGGACGGCGAGAGCGACGTCGCACCGTCGGCGACGATCACCAGTCCGGTGGGCTCGTGGTCGGCGTCGACGAGATCGATCACCCGGCGCGTGGCGGACCGGATCTCGTCCGGCGACGCGTCGGGGTCCACCACGACCGCCTCCATGCTGCAGTCCGGCGCCACCGCGCCGCGCAGCCAGGCCGCCACGAGCATGGACAGCGGCAACGGCGAATCGGGTCCGCCGGGCGTGAGCGACACCGGCACATCGGCGCCGTACGCGGCGAATCGTCGCAGGGGTCCGCCTGCGCCCACCGCGACCCAGCGACGCGCGGTGGCCGCAGACGTGCCCGCGGCCAGTGCCGCGGCCCGCACCGTCTCCGTCTCCACGGCGTCGGGACCTGCCAATTCCGGTACCAGCAGCGGCGCGCTGGGGACGATCGCTACCTCGGTGAGCACGCGACCGACCGTACCGGCATCGGTGGACCTTTTCCCAAATGTGCGCCGGGCGGCCACGCGTCCCCGGTTGACCTGCTTGAATGAACTCTGTAGTGAACGGCAGCCGTGACGCGCGGTATGAGACAACGTAGGGACAACGAGATGACCAGCCCGACCCCAGCACCGAAGCCAGGACCGTCGACGTCCGGACCGAAGCCCGGTCCCCGCCCGCACAGTTCCCCTGTGCCCGCGGTCCCGGTCCACCACGTGAATCTCGGCGAGCCGTCCGAACACGGTCGGATCGACGCGGACGGAACGGTGTGGCTGGTCACCGGGTCCGGGGAACGCCGCATCGGCTCGTGGCAGGCGGGCACCGTCGATGAGGGTTTGGCTCACTTCGCGCGCAAGTTCGCCGACCTCGCCACCGAGGTCGAGATCCTCGAAGAACGGCTCGCCGCTCGATCGGGCGATCCGCGTAAGACCCAGGTCGCGGCGGCGCACCTTCTCGAAGAACTGCCGAACGCCCAGGTGATCGGCGACGTCGACGAACTGTCCACTCGACTCCGCGGCATCGTCGAGAGCGCCGACGACGTCGCCGAACTTGTGAAGGCCGAACGTGGCGAACAGCGAGCCTCGGCCATCGCCCGCAAGGAGGCGCTCGCCGCCGAAGCCGAGCAGATCGGCGCGGAGGGCACGTCGTGGAAGTCCGGCGGCGACCGACTCCGGGCGATCCTCGACGAGTGGAAGACCATCAAGGGAGTCGACCGCAAGACCGACGACGCACTCTGGAAGCGGTTCTCCAAGGCCCGCGACGCGTTCAACCGGCGGCGCGGGGCCTACTTCGCCGACCTCGATCGTGAGCGGGCGGGCGCGAAGGCCCGCAAGGAGGAGCTGATCGAGCAGGCCGAGGCGCTGTCGTCGTCCACCGACTGGGGACCGACCGCGGGCCGTTTCCGCGATCTGCTGCAGGAGTGGAAGGCCGCGGGACGTGCGCCCCGCGACGCCGACGAGGCGCTGTGGGTTCGCTTCAAGGCGGCGCAGGACGTGTTCTTCGCCGCTCGGAACGCCGTCAACTCTGAACGCGACGCCGAGTTCGCCGAGAACGCCAAGGCGAAGCTGGAGCTGATCACCCAGGCGGAGGCGACGATCGATCCCGCCAAGGATCTCGATGCGGCGCGTGCCGAGTTCCGCGCGTTCCGCGACAAGTGGGAAGAGATCGGGAAAGTGCCGCGCGAGCAGATGCATGGTCTCGAGAGCCGTGTCCGCGCGCTGGAGAAGGCGGTCCGGGACGCGGAGGACGCGGACTGGGCCCGCACCGACCCCGAAGCCCAGGCACGTGCAGCGCAGTTCGCCGAGCGGGCCGACAAGCTCGAGGAGCAGGCCGCGAAGGCCGCCGAGGCGGGCAAGGACCGCGACGCGGCGAAGTTCCGCGAACAGGCCGCTCAGTGGCGCGACTGGGCGGGCACCGCGCAGTCCGCGCTCTCCGACCGGTAGGGGCTGGTTTCGGCCGGGCACCGAACACCGCCGGTTGAGCCGGGACCGAATCGCCAGCGAAGGACCCGCGTCGACACCACACCCAGCACACGTCACCCTGGTTTCGACACGACACCTCGCCTAGCGGCTCGGTCTCGGCTCAACCACCGGTGGCGAGTCCACCGCCTAGCGCCTCGGCGTCGGCTCAACCACCGATGGGGAGCCCACCGCCTAGCGGCTCAGTGTCGGCTCAACCACCGGCGGCGAGTCCACCGCCTAGCGGCTCAGTGTCGGCTCAACCAGCGGTCGGGAGCCCACCTGGTCAGGCGTCGGTTTCGGTACCCGACTTGCGCTGCAGGGCGAGGCCCGCGGCTTCGGCCTCCGCGGCCTTCTGGCGACGCTCCGCCTCCAGCGCGAGGTGGTAGTTGCTGCGGGCCCACACGGTGCGCGACCAGTGGAAGGTGAGCACGATCATCGCGATCCAGCCCAGGATCAGACCGATCGACGCGCCCGACGGCTCAGTCCACGTCGCGACGCCCACGGTGTTGCGGGTCCAGATGGCGAGCATTCCGGCCACGGACGCGACGGCGCTGCCGCACAGTGCGATCCAGGCGATCACCCAACGCCGCGTCAGCAGCGCGACGATCGAGAAGCCGATCCCGAAAATCACCAGCAGGTAGACGAACACCCGCGACGGAAGCGCGATCGACTCCGCGTGCGCGGTGGCGGACATCGTGAGGACGTCCACGCCGTTCGCCTCCCCGGCGTGCGGGAGGATCACCGACAGCAACGCCACGAGAACGCAGACCGCGACGACGACGGCGCGGGCCCCGGGATCGATCTCGCCCGCGACCTTCTGTTCGGCCTTCCGCAGGTCGTCCTCGTACTCGCCGAACGTCGCCTTCTCATCCGTACTCATGCGCATCCTCCAGTTCCGCAGGCCGAAGCCGTCTCCATGACAGGCAGGGCGCCGATCGTCGGCATTCCCAGTCCGACGCCGACCGGCGGCGTCGTAGGTGTGGTCCCCGCCTCGTGGGCGTCGCCCGCGCGGGTGCGCCGCACCGAGGTCACCCCGGCGTCGGCGAGCAGATGATGGGGTGCGGCGTCGGTGATCGTGCTGGTCACGATGTCGCCCGGCCGGACGCCCGTGACCGCGTCGACGGCGAAGTGGACCAGACGGCCGTCACGTGCGCGGCCGGTCATCCGTCCGGTGGCGCTGCTCTTGCGGCCTTCACCGGCGACGACGAGGAGTTCCACCTCGGTGCCGACGAGCTCCTGGTTCGCTTCGAGGCAGATCCGCTCCTGCAGCTTGATGAGACGCTGGTACCGCCCCGACACGACCTCCGGGGGCACCTGGTCGGGCATCGTGGCCGCGGGGGTGCCCGGACGGGCCGAGTACTGGAACGTGAATGCGCTGGAGAACCGCGCCTTCTCGACGACGTCGAGGGTCTCGGCGAAGTCCTCCTCGGTCTCGCCCGGGAACCCGACGATGATGTCCGTGGTGATCGCCGCATGCGGCATCGCCTCTCGAACACGATCGAGGATCCCCAGGAACTTCGCCTTCCGATAGCTGCGGCGCATCGCCTTCAGCACACGATCGGAGCCCGACTGCAGCGGCATGTGCAGTTGTGGGCACACGTTCGGGGTCTGGGCCATCGCCTCGATCACGTCGTCGGTGAACTCCGCCGGATGGGGCGAGGTGAACCTGACGCGCTCGAGCCCCTCGATGTCACCGCAGGCACGCAGCAGTTCGGCGAACGCACCCCGGTTGCGCGGGGTGTCCGGGTCGGCGAACGACATGCCGTACGCGTTCACGTTCTGGCCGAGCAGCGTCACCTCGAGCACACCCTGCTCGACGAGGGCCTGCACCTCGGCCAGCACGTCGCCCGGCCGGCGGTCCACCTCTTTGCCACGCAGCGACGGCACGATGCAGAAGGTGCACGTGTTGTTGCAGCCGACCGAGACCGACACCCACCCGGAGTACGCCGAGTCGCGTCGAGCGGGCAGGGTCGACGGGAAGTTCTCCAGCGAGTCGAGGATCTCGACCTGCGCCTGCTCGTTGTGACGCGCGCGGTCGAGCAATGCGGGCAGCGAACCGATGTTGTGGGTGCCGAACACCACGTCGACCCACGGCGCCTTCGACAGGACCACGTCCTTGTCCTTCTGCGCGAGACACCCGCCGACGGCGATCTGCATCCCGGGGCGCGCCGCCTTCACCGGCGCCAGGTGCGAGAGGTTGCCGTACAGCTTGTTGTCGGCGTTCTCCCGGATGGCGCAAGTGTTGAAGACGACGAGGTCGGCGTCGTCTCCCTCGGGCGCGGCGATGTACCCGGCGTCCTCGAGGAGGCCGGCGATGCGCTCCGAGTCGTGGACGTTCATCTGACACCCGTAGGTCCGTACCGAATACGACTTCACCGCTGCACCACTCACACCTCCAGATTACGTGGTGGAGCAAATCGGCCGTCCGCCGATCTTTACCGGCTCGAAACACACTTCTTGGCCCGTCCTGCCGTCGAGTGGCATCGACCACAACTACGTTGGTACACATGAACGACTCGAACGTCACACCGATGATCTCGATGACGCATGTTCAGAAGCACTATGGCGACCTCCATGTGCTGCAAGACATCAACATCGAGATCCCACGCGGCCAAGTGGTCGTCGTCCTCGGGCCCTCCGGCTCCGGCAAGTCGACACTGTGCCGCACCATCAACCGACTCGAACCCATCGACAGCGGAGAGATCCGGATCGAGGGTGAACTGCTGCCCGCCGAGGGCAAGGACCTCGCTCGCCTGAGGTCAGACGTCGGGATGGTGTTCCAGTCGTTCAACCTCTTCGCGCACAAGACGATCCTGCAGAACGTCACCATCGGTCCGGTCAAGGTCCGCAAGGCGAAGGCCGCCGACGCCGAGAAGAAGGCCCTGCAACTCCTCGAGCGGGTCGGCGTCACCAAGCAGAAGGACAAGTTCCCGGCTCAGCTCTCCGGCGGCCAGCAGCAGCGTGTGGCGATCGCCCGATCGCTCGCCATGGACCCGAAGGTGATCCTGTTCGACGAGCCGACGTCTGCGCTCGACCCCGAGATGGTCTCCGAGGTCCTCGACGTGATGGTCTCCCTAGCGCGCGAGGGCATGACGATGGTCGTGGTGACCCACGAGATGGGCTTCGCGCGGAAGGCCGCCGACCGCATCCTCTTCATG
>JASLJL010000283.1 GCA_030152405.1 Gordonia sp. (in: high G+C Gram-positive bacteria)
GCTCCCGGCGTTGGCGAAGGCCGACGACTCCAGCGACGAGGAGCGCATCACGATCACCTTGGTCGCCGGCATCCCGGCGGAGAGGTACGAGGCGTCGCTCCCGGCGGGATCTCCGGTCATCCGCGTCATGCCGAACACCCCGATGCTCGTGAACGAGGCCATGTGTGCGGTCAGCCCCGGCCGATACGCGAACGACGACCAGGTCGCCGTCGCCGTCCGTCTGCTCGAATCGGTCGGCAAGGTGATGGTCGTCGAGGAGAAGTCGATGGACGCCGTCACCGCGATCTCCGGGTCGGGTCCGGCGTACTTCTTCCTGATGGTCGAGGCGATGGTGGACGCAGGCGTCGCCCTCGGACTGACGCGTCAGCAGTCCGCCGAACTGGCGGTGCAGACGGTGAAGGGCTCCGGCGTCCTGCTCGCCGAGTCCGGCCTCACGGCCGTCGATCTGCGTGCCGCCGTCACATCGCCGGGCGGGACGACCGCGGCCGCGCTGCGCGAGTTCGAGAAGTACGGGCTCCGGCATGCGGTGAACGAGGCCACCGCGGCCTGCGCCGCCACCAGTGCACGCATGGCACGTCGACCCGACATTGAGAGTTGATCGACCTCTGCGTGTCGTGACCCGGGAAACGACATCTGCTCGTGGTAAGGCCGCTGCCAGCACAGATGGGGGCGAACACCTCCAGAACGGCGATGAGATGTGGATCATTCTTTCTCTCACGTCGCACTATTCACATCCGCCACGCTAAGGTACAACCAGCACGTACGTGTCTGATGTCCGCCGGAGGGGAAGCCGGTGGCCGCGATGCGTGCACCGGAGGTTATGAATACATGGCTGCAGAAAAGCCGGGTGAACGGAACGATTTCGCCGATCGTGGCGTCGCGAATGCGGCGTCCGCGACGCAGTTCCTCACCGTCGCAGAAGTCGCGTCGCTCATGCGCGTGTCGAAGATGACCGTGTACCGCCTGGTGCACAACGGCGAACTGCCCGCCGTCCGCGTGGGACGTTCGTTCCGCGTGCACGCGAAGGCAGTCCACGAGTACCTCGAGACCTCGTACTTCGACGCCGGATAGAGTCCGAAGCCAACGCCCTTCACCGCCTGTCGTGCCTGCACGACAGGCGGTGTGCGTATGTCCGGGCGACGCGTGCGACCGGCCGATTTCCTCTCGTGTTCATGCGGGCGGTAGGATTGGCGATCAGGTCGCTGTCGCCCCTGGGTTCATTCGAGCTTGAAGAGTCGGCGACGGCCCCGGACAACAATGCCGGCCCCCTGCGGGCCGGGAGCCACCACCGATCGTGAGGGAGAGCCCCATGGGTTCCGTTATCAAGAAGCGCCGCAAGCGCATGTCGAAGAAGAAGCACCGCAAGCTGCTCCGCCGCACTCGCGTGCAGCGTCGTAAACTCGGCAAGTGATCGATGGACCCGCCCGGAAGGGCGGGTTCTTTCGTTTCCGCACTATCCTCTAACCCATGAGCGAAGACACCGCACAGCACGCGCCCCGATCCGTGCTCGTCACCGGCGCGTCGACGTTCCTCGGCGGGTACCTCGTCGCCCGTCTCGCCGCCAACCCGGCGATCGAACGCGTCGTCGCGGTCGACTCACGTGTCCCGCGCAAAGACCTCATGCGCCGCATGGGCCGTGCGGAGTTCCTGCGCCTGGACATCCGGCGGCCCGCCGTCGCCAAGGCCATCGCCACCTACGACGTCGACACCGTCGTCCACGCCGCACCGTCGATCATGGACAACGTCGAGCATTCGGCCGCGATCAAAGAACTCAACGTGGTCGGTTCGATGCAGGTGTGCGCCGCATGCCAGCGCAGCCCCTCCGTGAAACGACTCATCCTCCGCTCCAGCGCCATGGTCTACGGCGCCACGTCCAAGGACCCGGCGCTCTTCACCGAGGGGACCCCGGCCCGTCGGGAGCCGCGGAGCGGCTACGGGCGCGACCTCATCGACGTCGAGGGCTACGTGCGCGGCCTGTCCCGGCGTCGGCAGGACATCGACGTCACGATCCTGCGCTACCAGTCGATGCTCGGCCCCCGCATCAAGACGCGGATGGGCGGGTACCTGTCCATGCCGCTGGTCCCCACCGCGTTCGGGTTCTCGCCCCGGCTCCAGTTCCTCCACGAGGAGGACGCATTGGCCGCGATGGAGCACGCGACCCTCAATCCCCGCCCAGGGACGTTCAACGTCTCCGGCGACGGCGTCGTGAGCCTGGGGCAGGCGGTCCACCGGGCCGGACACATCCAGCTGCCGGTGGCTCCGGGCCTGATCCCCGCGCTGATCGGCGTCTTCCAGGACGGCCGCGTCCCGATGGTCAGGTCGGAGCACACCGCGTACCTCACGTACGGGCGAGTGCTCGACAACACCCGCATGCGCACCGAGTTCGGGTTCGAGCCGCGGTACACCACGCTCGAGACCCTCGACGACTTCGTCACCCGCGGAAAGACCGAACCTGTTCTCTCGGTGGACGCCTGGCGAGATTTCGAGGCGAGGGCTGTGGCGACCGCCACGGCGCTGCAGTGATGGGCGACGCCGCCCGTACTATGAGAGCGAGACATTTCGGCGATTAGGCAGTCGTCGACGAAGGCGAGAGGGGGACAGACCATGGCAGCGGCAGAGAAGCCGAATGATTCGCGTACCGCCAAGGTGATCGCTCTCTACACCGATCCTCGGCTGGGCAGACGCACCGAGGTCGGACACCCCAACACCGACGGGTTCGCCCGTCCCTCGGCGGCCGTGACCCCGATTCACGACGGCATCGACATGCACGACGAGCCGTCGCCCGTGCCGCCTCTCCGCAACTCGCCCCTGTTCAGCCTCGGCGGGCTGCGCGGAGCCCTGGCCGACACGCTGATCGCGACGTCCGGTTTCATTCGCGAACGCATGACCGGCGACTTCGCCGTCGACGATTTCGGATTCGACCCGCACTTCGCGGAGTCGGTGTGGTTCCCCGCCGTCCGGCAGGTGTACCAGAAGTGGTTCCGCGTCGAGGTGACCGGAATCGAGAACCTGCCGACGAGCGGCGGGGCGCTGCTGGTGGCCAATCACGCGGGCACCATCCCCGTCGACGCGCTGATCACCTCCCTCGCCGTCCGCGACAATCACCCGAACGAGCGGTACCTGCGCGTCCTGGCCGCCGACATGGCCTTCGAGACGCCGGTCGTCAGCGATCTGGCCCGCCGGATCGGCGCGACGTTGGCCTGCAACGCCGACGCCGAAGCCCTGCTTCGCCGCGGGGAGCTGACCGCCGTGTGGCCGGAGGGCTTCAAGGGCATCGGCAAGCTGTACAAAGACCGCTACAAGCTGCAGCGGTTCGGCCGCGGCGGCTTCGTGACCACCGCGATCCGGACCAAGGCTCCGATCGTGCCGGTCTCGATCGTCGGGTCGGAGGAGATCTACCCAGA
>JASLJL010000154.1 GCA_030152405.1 Gordonia sp. (in: high G+C Gram-positive bacteria)
AGCGTGTAGCACTCGATCATCTCCTGATCGGGGGTGCCGATCATCGGGAGTTGATAGAAGTGATCCATCACGAACACGGTGTCGAAACCGGACTCCTCGGCCTCGACGGCCTGGGCGACGATCGTCGCGAACAGTCGGTCCGCCGGAGTGTCCGGGTAGGTGAAGTTGGGGATCTGGTACCCGAGATGCGTCATGGAACCACGGTACGGCCACCTGAGCCGCCTGTCCCGTGGCGGCGGTGAACAGTCGGCGGCGAGACGGTTCCGGGGTGTCAGCGGAGAACTGTGTCGACCTTCTCGGTGGCGGCGAGGGCCTCGACTCGGGCGTCGTCCGCGCCGCGCACCCAGACCAGGGCGGTTCCCGAGAGCAGGGGAGCGACGAAGTTCGCCGCGATGCCCTCCGCCGTCGACCATTCGCGGGTCGACAGCGCACGCGCACCGTTCGCCTCCGAGGCGGTCGAGATCAGGTCGGCGGTCGAGATGTCGTTCAGTGCGAGTTCGCCCGCGCCGGTCGGGCGGTACTGGTCGCCGTGCACGCGGACGGCGTCGCCGAAGTCGCTGACTCCGACGGGAAGGTCGCGGGCGCCCATCGCGAAGGGATCCAACGGCACGACCACCGTCTCGTCGACGTCGTACGCGTCGACGCCGTCGCGGGTCACGAACGCGATCAGCGGATCGCCGTCGGCATCGCCCACCAGCACCTGCGCGCCCGCCCACCATGCGCCGAGCAGGACTGCGGCGCTCTGCCAGTGCTCCGGCAGGGCCACGCGGACCTGATCGCCGGGCGCCAGCCCGATCTCGTCACGCAGGTAGTTCGCGATCTTCGCGGCCCAGTTGCCGAGCGTCGCGCCCGACAGCTCGGTCCGCTCACCGGTGCCCTCGTCGTAATAGGTGACGAGGGGACGCGCGTGGTCGGCGAGGCGGGCGAAGAGGAGGCCGGTGACGGTGTCGGTCATGCTGCCATCTTGGTCGACTGCGATCAGTTGACGCAGACCGGCCCGTCCGTGTCGGCCTTGATCACCGAGTTCGGGGCCGACTTCGACGTCGGGGCGGAGTCCGACGACCCGTCGTTCTGCCCCTGATCGCCGGTGTTCACGATCGAGCCTGCGCCGACGTACGTGTTCGTGAGGACCGCGCGCAGTCGGTTCGATCCGAGTGACGGGTCCTCCCTAATCTCGATGTTCCCACCGAGGTCGGTGACGAGCTGCTTCGCCGCTTCGCTGTCCTTGGAGTCGGCGAAGACGATCGAGTCGAACTCGTTCAACGGCTTGCTCGACGTCGCGCCCTTCGTGTAGCCGAGGCGACCGAGCACACCGGCGACGTTGGCCGCCAGACCGTCGACGGTTCCCGCGTTCACCACGTCGACGGTGACGTCCTGCCGCGGGTTGGACGGCGTGGACGGCGACGTCCGCCCGAGCAGCTTGTTGATGAACGAGTGCACCTCGGTCGGGTCGACGCCGAGCACGCTCTGCGTACCGTCTTCGCTCCACGCCTGATCATCGGCGACGGGGATCGTCGTGAACTTGACGTTTCCGCCCGAGAGGTCCTTGAGCTGCTCGGCGAAGTTGATGATGTTCCAACCGTCGTCGATGAGCACCGAACGAGACACCGCGTCCTGGAGCTCGCTCAGCTTTCCGGTGTCGGTGAGGGTCTGCGTGGAGAGGATCTTCTGGGCCAGCGACGCCATGTAGACCTGCTGACGCGTGATGCGATCGAGGTCGCCGCGCGGGAGCTCGTGCCGCTGGCGCACGAAGCTCAACGCCTCCGGGCCGTTCAGCGTCTGCCGGCCCTTGCGGAAGTGTGCTCCTGAGAAGGGCTCGTTCACCCGATTCTTCAGACACACCTCGACGCCGCCGACCGCGTCGGTGAGCAGTGCGAACCCGAGCAGGCCGACTTCGGCGTAGTGGTCCACGGTGACTCCGGTGAGGTTGGCCACGGAATCGATCAACGCCTGCCTGCCCGCCTTGGTTCCCGCAGTCTCCGCAGCCTTCTCCGATGCGCCGGCCTCCACTTCGCGCGTGCGCACCTCTTCGCGGGTGGCGCCGTAGGCGGCGTTGATCTTGCTCTTTCCCAGACCCGGTACATCGACGTACGAGTCGCGGGGGATCGACACCGCGGTGGCGGCGGAGCCGTCGTTCGGGATGCGGATCAGCAGGATCGTGTCGGTGCTCGTCGTGATGTCGCCCGCCACGCGGAGCCACTTGAGCTCCTCGTCCGACAGGGGATTCCCCTTGGCGTCGGTACGGGAGTCGGTGCCGACCAGCAGGATGTCGATCGCGCCGTCGTCTCCGCCGCCGCCCAGTCCGAGGTCGTCTAGCAGGGTGACGGCCGAGTTGAGCGAGTTCACCCGGCTCCAACCGAAACCGGTCACGACGAGCACGATCACGGTGAGCAGTGCGACGAACGAACGTCCGATGTGCTTGGGCTTCACGCCGGCGACCGGCCGGGTGGCCCAGGTCGTCACCGCGTCGCGGAACGAGCCGGGCGGGGTCTTCTTCGCGGACGACTTGGCTGCGGGGGACTTGGCTTTCGACGACTTGGCCGCGGTCGGCTTCGTCCGCGGAGGCCGCGAACCCGTGGGGGAGGATGCCGTCGCGGATCTCTCCGTCCGGCCTCGGCGTTCGCCGTCGCGACGCTTCCCCTCGCGCGTGTGGATCTCTTCTGACGTGCGACGACGAGTCGCACCCGTGTCGACGGGTGCGGGGCGGCGTCGCCGAGGCCGCGCGTCGCCCCGAGACCGAGGGTCCCGGGCGTCTTCGCGTCGTTGATCCACGTGCGGAGCAGTCCCTTCATGTCGGCGTGCCGCGGTGCGCCCGCGGTCCTCTTGCAGAGGATACGTGCGCCCGGCGGGCTCGCCGGGGAGGAGCCCTCGGCGTGGTCGGCGTCGCGTCGGTGTGGGATGCGGCACGATGGACGCCGTGAAGTCGAGAGTCGTCTACGTCATCGGTGCCGCCGGGCAGTTGGGTTCGGCCCTGCTGGACGCCTCCGCATCGCCGCCGCCGGGAGTGCACATCCGAGGACTGACGTCGTCGGACATCGATCTGACCTCCGACGACTCGGTCCGCAACGCGCTCGCGGATCTAACGCGCGGCGACGTGGTGATCAACACGGCAGCTTTCACCGACGTCGACGGCGCAGAGACGTCGTCAGAACGAGCCTTCGCCGTCAACGCCGACGGTCCTCGCCGGTTGGCGCAGCTCACCGCGGCTGCGGGAGCCCGCCTCGTCCACGTGTCGACCGACTACGTCTTCGGGCCGGACGTCCCGCACCGTCCGCTGACGCCGTCGGACCTCGTCGCGCCGCCCGCCACCGTGTACGGGTCGTCGAAGCTGGCGGGCGAGCGTGCCGCCGTCGCCGCGGACCCGACCACGACCATCGTTCGAACGGCGTGGGTCTACACCGGCAGGGCCCCGAGCCGTGACTTCGTCACCACGATGCGTTCTCTGGAGGCGCAGCGCGACACGATCACCGTCGTCGACGATCAGACCGGGTCGCCGACGTATGCGCCCGACCTCGCGGCGGGCCTCTGGGAGATCGTCGATCGATTGACCGACGACCCCGACCGGGTCGCCGGGAAGATCCTGAATGCGACGAACTCCGGTCACGCCACCTGGTGTGATCTCGCCCGCGAGGTCTTCACCGGGATCGGCGCCGATCCCGGCCGCGTCCACCCGTGCACGACGGACGAATTCCCACGTCCGGCACCACGTCCGGCGTATTCGGTGCTGTCGGGGCAGGCGTGGTCCGACGCGGGTCTCACACCGCTGCGAGAGTGGCGCGCCGCGCTCGCCGACGCGCTCACCGATCACTGATCGGGTTACTCTGACGCGGTGACTGCTCCTTTCGGGGTAGTGACCGTGACGTACTCATCCGGTGACTACCTCCACAACTTCCTGCGCACGCTCGCCGACGCGTCGACGCACACCGTGCCCGTCGTCATCGCCGACAACGGCTCCGACGACGGTGCTCCCGAGAAGGCCGCGGCCGAGCACGACAACGTCACGCTCGTCGACAGCGGCGGCAACATCGGCTACGGCGCAGCGATGAATCGCGGTGTCGCCGAGCTCGATCCGGAGATCGAGTTCATCGTCATCGCGAACCCGGACGTCGAGTGGTCGGAGGGGTCTCTCGACGAGCTCCTCGCCGCCGCGGCACGCTGGCCTCGTGCGG
>JASLJL010000351.1 GCA_030152405.1 Gordonia sp. (in: high G+C Gram-positive bacteria)
GGTGATGTCGCCCCACAGGAGAACCCACACGAAGGCCAGCCAGAACAGGTTCCAAAGTCGCATCGCGAACTCGCGGAGATCGCCGCCCGCCCAGACCGGGAACTTCAAGTGCTCGCTCAGCCAGACGTACGCCTTCACCGTCGGCCACGCGAACCACAGCAGAGCGATGCGCCAGGCGCGTCCGGCGAGCGACGGGATCATCCGTTTGCCGTGCGGTTTCACATGCGGGCGGTCCGGGTACGGGGTGTTGCTCACGGAGTCCCCTTCCCGTCGGTGGTCCCGCCGAGCACGGCGCCGATGTAATCGGCCCGGTCGAGGACCGAGTGGGCCGCGCTGTCGGTGAACTCGAAGATCGGTCCAGCCCAGACGGTGAGTGCGAGTCCGCAGGCGACCATCGCGGCGGTCGGGACCACCATCGTCACCGGCATGCGTCCCACGTCCTCACGGTCGTCGATGCGGACGTCGGTGCCCTCCTCGACGAGGGCGGACGGGGTGCTGGAGGCCAAGTCGCCTTCGGGAGCGTCGGCGCGGGCTCGCCAGAAGCCCTTCGTCCAGATGCGCGCCATCACGTACAGCGTCAGCAGGCTGGTGATCACCGAACCGGCGATGAGGATCCACGACAGCACCGAGCCCTGCGCGGCGCCCGCCTGGAGCAGGGCGACCTTGCCGAGGAAGCCGGAGAACGGCGGGATGCCGCCGAGGTTGAGCGCCGGGATCAGGAACAACGCCGCGAGCAGGGGGCTGGCGATCAGCCCGCCGAGCCTGCGCAGCGACGACGACCCGGCCTGGCGTTCGATGAGTCCGACCACGAGAAACAGCGTCGTCTGCACGAGGATGTGATGCGCCACGTAGTAGATCGCGGCCGACGTCGACTCCACCGACCCGACGGCGATGCCGAAGATCATGTAGCCGATGTGACTGACCAGGGTGAACGACAGCAGACGTTTGACGTCCGACTGCGCGATCGCACCGAAGATGCCGATCAGCATGGTGAGAAGGCCGGCGATCATCAACACCGTGTCCATCGTCCCGCCCGGGAACAGCAGCGAGTGGGCGCGGATGATCGCGTACACGCCGACTTTCGTCAGCAGGCCCGCGAACACGGCCGTGACGGGGGCGGGAGCGGTCGGGTACGAGTCGGGCAGCCACGTGGAGAGCGGGAACACCGCGGCCTTGATGCCGAACGCCACCAGCAGCACCGCGTACAGCGCGTTGCGGGTGCCGTCGGGCACGTCGTCGAGTCGCACGGCCATCTCGGCGAGGTTCAGCGTGCCGGTGGTGGTGTAGGCGAACGCGATGCCGGCCAGGAAGATCAGCGACGAGACCATCGAGACCATCACGTACGACGCGCCTGCGCGGACTCGTTCGGCACTAGCGCCGAGCGTCAGCAGCACGAACGACGCGGCGAGCAGGACCTCGAACGAGACGTACAGGTTGAACAGGTCGCCCGCGAGGAACGCGTTGCAGACGCCCGCGGTCAGGATCAGGTAGGTCGGCAGAAAGATCGACACCGGCTGCTCGGTGGTGCCGTCCCGGATGCCCTGCCCGATGGCGTAGACGACGACGCACAGCAGCACCGTCGTCGAGACCACCAGCATCAGCGCGGCGAGACGGTCGACGACGAGCGTGATGCCGAGCGGCGAGTCGCCGCCGTCGCGGCCTCCCCATCCGCCGATGTGCACGGCGAACGTGCCGTGAACGCTGGTCAGGTACAGCATCATGGCCGATGCGATGAGCGCGATCGAGATGGCTCCGACGGTCACCGGACGCTGCACGTTGGGACTGCGGCCACGCAGCAGGGTGAGCGCGGCGCCGAGCATCGGGGCGAGCGTCGGCAGGACGATGAGGACCGTGATCCACGACGACTGGGGGATCATCGATCACCTCCCTGCGGCGCGTCGTCGGGTCTGTCGTCGTCGGAGAGCACCGGCATGTCGTCGCCGTCCTCGGTGAGGTGCGCGAGCAGCTCGGCGTCCTCGGGCATCAGGTCGGTCTCGATGACGCCGCGGTGCACGGCCTCGAACTGTTCGGCGGTCAGCGGGTTGCCGTGGTCGTCGAAGAAGTCGCCCGCGACGGTGTCCGCACCGGTGAGCGGGTCGTCGGAGCGGTCGCGGTCGGGGAAGTTCTGGAGCGAGCTGGTCGCGATCTTCACGTCCTCCGGGTCGTCCTGGACGTCGTCGTCGACGTCGGCGGCGCTCTCTGTCGAGGTGGGCTCGACGTCGGGGATCTCCTGGTCGGCGCCGCGTCGGTTGATAACGAACAACCGGTAGGTGAGTGCGAGGACGAAGGCGGCGACACCCATCGTGATGACGATGGCGGTCAGCACCATGCCCTGCGCGAGGGGATCGGCGTCGGCCGTCTGTCCCGCCGACGACCGGCCGCGGATCGGCGGGTTCCCGGGCGGCCCCGACAGCACGACGATCAGGAGGTTAATGCCGTTGCCGACGAGCATGAGGCCGAACAGCATGCGGATGAGGCTGCGTTCCATCAGCAGGTACACGCCTGCTGCGGCGAGGACGCCCGCGATGAGGAGTAGTCCGAGATTGACGCTCACCGTGCGACCTCCGACGGCTCGACCGCGGTGTCGTCGGCGACCGTGTCTTCGGGGGTCTCCAGGCGGGCCCCGAGACTGCGCAGCACGTCGAGCACCAGCCCGACGACGATCAGGTAGATGCCCAGGTCGAAGAACAGTGCGGTCACCACGTGGACGTCGCCGAAGATCGGCAGATGCAGGTCGATGACGGTGGACGACAGCGCGGGCGCACCGAGGAACAGCGAGGTGACGGCGGTGGCCGCGGACACGAGCAGGCCGGCTCCGAGGATCGTTCCGGCTTCCACCGGGAGCGCCTCCCCGAGCTCGTACCGACCGCCCGCGAGGTACCGCAGGACGAGCGCGAGGCCCATCACGAGGCCGCCCGCGAAACCGCCGCCCGGCGCATTGTGGCCTGCGAAGAACAGATAGATGGACAGGATCACCAGGGTCGGGAAGACGACGCGGGTGGTCGCTTCGAGGACCATCGTCCGGTGCCGCGGGTCGCGGAGCTCACTGCCGCGCAGCCACGTGGTCCGCTCGGAGACGACGTCGTCGTCGCTCAAGCCGGCCTGGAGTCGGGCGGCGTCGGTGATGCGGGGGACCGCGCCGAACCGTCGGCTGCGGAACACCATCGACGCGACACCGGTGGCGGCGACGATCAGCACGGACACCTCGCCGAGCGTGTCCCAGGCTCGGATGTCCACGAGCAGCACGTTCACCGTGTTCCCGCCGTGGCCGAAGGTGTAGGCGGCGTCGCCGAGGCGCAGCTGGAGGGGTTCGGTCGACCGTGCGGCGGCGGCGAACAAGCCGATGAGGACCAGCATGGCGCCGAACGCGGCGCCGATCAGTGCGCGGCCCGGTTTGAAGCCCGTGGTGTGGCGGGACGCGGGTTCGGCGGGCAGCTTGCGCAGGACCAGGACGAAGACCACCAGCGTGACGCTCTCCACCAAGAACTGGGTGAGCGCGAGGTCGGGGGCGCCGTACATCGCGAACAGGGCGCCGCAGCCGTAGCCGGTCAGCCCGACGACGAGTGTCGCGGCGAGGCGGTTGCGCAGGACGGTCACCGCGAGTGCGGACGCCACCATCAGCACGCCGACGACGGCCTGCTCGGGGGTGTCGAAGCCGCGGACCGCTAACGCGTCGCGTTCCCCGAGAGCCAGTGCGGCGATCGGCAGGAGGACGGCGGTCGAGAGGATCACGGCCTGGGTGAGGGGAAGCGATCCGCGCTGGGTGTACCGGGTGATCCACAGCGACGCGGTGTCGGCGGCGCGCAGCGTGGCGTCGTACACGCGGTCCGCGTTGAGGGGCGGCGGGTTCTTGAACACGGTCCGCCTGCGCTTGCGCAGGATCAGGAAGAGCGACGTGCCGCAGACCACGACGATGATCGAGAAGACGATCGGCAGCCCGAATCCGTGCCACATCGCGAGGTGCTCCACCTCGTGGCCGTAGTCGGGGAGCGAGTCGACGTAGGGGAGGAACTGGTCCCCGATCCAGCCCGCGGTGAACGCTGCCGCGACACCGGCCGCGGCGAGGATCGCGGGCGGCGCGAGGAATGCGGCGCTCGGCGGATGCAGGGCGGCGACGGGCCTGGTCGGGAAGGTACGGACCTTGCGTCCGAACGCGCCCCACAGGAAGCGGGTGGTGTACGCGAACGTGATGATCGATCCGACGAGCAGCGTGATGTCCACCGTGTAGGCGGCCCAGGTGTCGAGCGCGCCGGTGCGCCAGACGGCTCCGAACGCGGTCTCCTTGCCGACGAAGCCGAAGGTGAACGGCAGCCCCGCCATGCTGGCGCCGGCGACGGCGGCGATGGCAGCGAGTACCGGCAGACGATGACCGAGCCGGGCGAGGAGTCGGATGTCGCGGGTGCCGGTCGAGTGGTCGATGATGCCGACGACCATGAACAGGCACGCTTTGAACAGAGCGTGAGCGATCACCATCGACAGTCCGGCCATGGCGACTCCGGCGTCGCCGATGCCGACGAGGACCATCATGAATCCGAGCTGCGAGACGGTGCCGAAGGCGAGGATGAGTTTGAGGTCGCGTTCGCGGAGCGAGCGCCAGCCGCCGAGCAGCATGGTGAGCGCGCCGAGCCCGATGACCAGGATCTGCCAGCTCAACCGGTCCGAGAACGGCGGCGCGAGACGCGCGACGAGGTAGACGCCTGCCTTCACCATCGCGGCGGCGTGCAGGTACGCGCTGACCGGGGTGGGGGCGGCCATCGCGCCGGGAAGCCAGAAGTGGAACGGGACGATCGCCGATTTCGACACCGCGCCGATCAGCACGAGGACCACCGCGACGTCGACGAACACTCCGCCCGTCGGAGGGTGAGCCAACAGGTCGGACAGCAGGTAGCTGCCGGTCCGTTCGCCGAGCATGATGATGCCGACCAGCATCGCGAGGCCGCCGAAGGTCGTCACCAGAAGCGCCTGGGTGGCGGCGCGGCGTGACGTCGCGCGGACCATGTTGAAACCGACGAGCATGAACGACAGGACCGTCGTCGCTTCCCAGAACACGTACAGGACCAGCATGTTGTCGCTGACGACCAGGCCGAACATGGCTGCTGCGAATGCGACGATCTCGCCACCGAACGTCGCCACGCGGCGACGCATGGTGTCGAAGTAGTTGGCGCAGTAGACCAGGACGAGCGATCCGACACCGAGGATGAGGACGGACAGGATCGCCGAGAGGGTGTCGAAGCGGACGTCGATGTCCATCTGGAGCGACGGGACCCACGTCAGCGATTCGGTGCGCGGTTCGGCGTGGGCCTCCGGCCAGTTCGCGATCACCCAGACGAGAGCGGCGGCGGGCATCAGCGCGAGGATGTAGAACCCGCGAGTGCCGCACAGTTTCATGATCGGAGGTGATACGAGCGCGCCGATGGCCAGCGCGATCATCACTGCGATCAAGAGGCACTCCGTCGTGTGAAGGGGGCGGGCGGGGTGTCGGAACTGGGGTTCGTCCGTGTCCTACTCTACCGTTTCGACCATGAACGTCTTGTTACGCGTATGCGCCGCAGTCCTCGCACTCCTCGCGGGCGCAGTCATGCTCGCCGCGTGTGGAAGCGACGACAAGGGCCCGGACCGGCCCGGGGTCGCGCTGCCGGACGACTTCCCGTCGTCGGAGGTCTCGCTGATCGACGGTGCGCTCCTCACTGCCACTGGCGGGGGCGACTCGTGGCGAGTGACGGTCCAGGCGAGCGCTGCGGACGGCAATGCTCTGGTCAACGCGACCCGGAAACTCGAGGACGACGGATTCACCGAGTCGAGTCGAGCAGGCGACACCGCCAACCAGACGGTGACCCTGTCCAAGTCCGCGGACGGCGGAACGTACTGGGTGAACGTCGGAGTCTCCGCCGACGCGTCGTCCGGAGCCTCGACGCTGTTCTACCAAGTGGCCAAGACGAAGTAGGCGGTCGCCCGGCTGAGGGTTCGACACGTCGCCTCGGAGTCCGCTCAGCCACCGGCGCGGCCGCCCTGACGGCGCTCCGCGTACGCCGCGAGCTCGGCCACCTGGATAGGGTCGAGCGAGGGGCGCACCGCGGTGCGGGCGACGTCGACGTCGTCCGAGGTGACCGTCGCGGCCTCGATGTCGCGACGCATCGCGGCCAGCGCAGCCTCGCGCAGCAATGCGGAACAGTCGGCTGCGGAGTACCCGTCGAGGTCCGCGGCGAGGGCGTCGAGGTCGACGCCGGTGAGAGGCACGTTCCGCGACGCCGTCCGAAGGATCTCGGCGCGAGCGTCGGCGTCCGGCGGCGGCACGAACACCAGGCGCTCCAGACGTCCGGGCCGCAGCAGCGCCGGGTCGATCAGATCGGGCCGGTTCGTGGCGCCGAGCACCACGACGTCCGACAGGGGCTCCACGCCGTCGAGTTCGGTGAGCAGTGCGGCGACCACCCGGTCGGCGACTCCGGAGTCGGTCGATCCGCCGCGGCGGGGAGCGAGGGCGTCGACCTCGTCGAGGAAGACCAGCGACGGCGCCGACTCCCGCGCCCGTGCGAACAGATCACGGACCGCCCGCTCCGATGATCCGACCCACTTGTCGAGGAGTTCGGCGCCCTTCACGGTGTGAACGGACAGTCGGCCGGAGGCCGCGAGGGCACGCACGACGAACGTCTTTCCGCATCCGGGCGGACCGTAAAGCAGCACGCCGCGCGGCGGGTCGACGCCGAGCCGGGTGAAGGTGTCCGGATGCTGCAGCGGCCACAGGACGGCCTCGGTGAGGGCTTGCCGCGTCTCGACCATGTCGCCCACGTCGTCGAGGGTGATCGACCCGAGCGCGACGTCGGGCGACTCGAGCCGCGACGCCGGACGCACGACGGTCAGCGCCTCGGTGAGGTCGTCGGTCCGCAACGCCGGCGGCTCGGAGGTGTCCGCGGCACGCGCGGCGGCGCGTAGGGCGGCATCCCGGACGACGGCGGCCAGGTCGGCCGCGACGAACCCGGGCGTGTGCGCGGCGACGTCGTCGAAATCGATCTCACCGTCCACCGGCACTCCGCGCACGATGGCCGCCAGCAGTTTGGCGCGCAGCGACGCGTCGGGAAGCGGGATCGTCAGCGAGCGGTCGCAGAGCTCCGGTTCCCGCAGCCGGGGGTCGGCCTTGGTCGCATCCGCGGTCGTCGCAACAAGTGCGACGGCACCGGAACCGATGGCGGCGCGCAAGTCGTCGAGGATCAGGGTGGACACCGGATCGCCGTCGACCGGAAGCAGTGCGTCGACGTCGGTGATCAGCAGTACGCCGGAGCCCCGCGCAGTGACCTGCGCGATCGCCGATGCGACAGCCCCGCGGCGTCCCTCGGCGGCCAGCGCACCCGTGGTGGGGCCGTCGACCTCAACGAACGGTCGGTCCGCACACACGGAACGGACCACCGTGGCCTTGCCGACGCCCGCGGGCCCGGTGACCAGCACGCCCAGCCGCGGCTGGGCGCCCAACGACGCGAGGATGTCAGGCGAGTCGAGCGTCACCGACAGCCACTCCGTGAGTCGTGCGACCTGAGCGTCGACGCCGACGAGCTCGGACACCGCGCGGACCGCGCGGACCGGCGTCTCGGAGACTGTCGCCGCCCGGTCGACGGATTCCGGGGCGGCAGCAGGCGGAGTGGACCGAGTGGCCGGCACGCTCGATTCGGACGCGGCCGTCCCGGCCCACAGCACGGCGGTGTTCGTCTGAACGCTCACCGATCCCTGCGGGTCGGTCGCGGTCACCGTCAACAGTTCATTGGTCCACGTGATGCCGAGGGCCAGCGCCATCGACCGTGTCGCGTCGCTCGCCGTCAGATCAGGTCCGAGATCGCGGGGAAGCAGCGACACGGCGTCGCCCGGCGACACGATCTTGCCCAAGAGCGCACGCCGCAGCGCGGACTCGGTGACCGAGGCGACGGCGGACGACGAACCGCTCACCGTCACCCGCGATGCCCCGTACACCGTCACCGCGCGCACCACCACCTGCGCGTTCTCACGCACCCCGAGGTTCGAGAAGGTGATGTCGTCGAGCAGCACCGTGCCGGGCGGAACGTCGTCGGATGCGCGCGCCACCACTGACGCGACCGTGCGTGCACCGGTGAGACCGATGGCGTCCCAGTCCCGCAGCGAGAGCGCGGTCAGCACCTCCGGATGCACACGCACCAGCCCCCGGCGGGAGTCGGCCGCGGAGGTGTTCAGTCGCGCAGTCAGCGTCAGGGACGGGCTCGTCACGTCAGTCCTCGACCGGGTCGTCGGCGTGCCGCTCGCCGCCAGGCGTGGGTCGGCGCAGTCCGAGTCGAGCACTCGACGTACGGGGGACGCGGCGTCGCCTGACGGTTCCGCCGACCGAGGCACGACGTTCGTCGCGCCGCTCGTCCCGGCGTTGCAGACGGCGATCGCGGGCGGGCACGTCCCAGTGGTCGGGGCGTGCCGCGACGAGCCGCTGCATCCGCCATGCGAACGGCATATGAGCGAGGTAGGCGAGCACGCCGATGATCATCAGCAGGTAGGGGAACGTCATCAGCAGCGCGGCGGCGGCGGCCACCACGATCAGGAGTCCGGCGAGCGCGCTGGGACGGACGTGCGCGGTCTTGAACGACAACGTCGGGACTCGGCTCACCGCCAGCAGCGCGATGAACACCATCCACGAACCGACGGCGGCGGTGGACGTCCACCATCCCGTGCCGAAGTGCTGCAGCATGCCGACCGGCAGCAACGCCATCACGGCGGCCGCGGGAGCGGGCACGCCGACGAAGAACTCCTTCGTGTACGCGGGCGCCGAATCGTCGTCGAGCAGGGTGTTGAAACGTGCGAGGCGCAGCACGATCGCGGCACAGTAGATCAGGACGAGGATCCAGCCGACGTCCTTGCCCAGGTCGTCCGAGCCGCGGAGGACGGCCGAGTAGACGATGAGGGCGGGTGCGACGCCGAAGTTGATCGCGTCGGCGAGAGAGTCGATCTCGGCGCCGATCTTGGTGGTCGCGTCCATCATGCGCGCGACGCGGCCGTCGAGTCCGTCGAGCACGGCCGCGATCACCAGGAGACCGAGCGCCAGATCGACCTTGCCCTCGTCGGCGAACCGGACCGCACTCAGGCCCGCGCAGACGGCGAGGATCGTGAGGGCCGACGGAAGGAACATCCGGCCGTCGCGCAATGGACGACGACGTTCGCGGTCGCTGCGGCGCGCGCGTCCCGCGACCCGCTTGGGCCGCCGTGGCGCCCCGCCGCGTCGACCGCGACCGAGCCGGATGCGGGACGGTCCCTCGGCCATCAGGTCAGGTCCGCGAACACGGTTTCGGCGCCGACCGCCCGCTGACCGACCGCCACCTTGGGCACGGTGCCCGCGGGCAGGAACACGTCCACGCGGGAGCCGAACCGGATGAGGCCGTAGGTGTCGCCGAGGACGAGATCGTGACCGACCTCCGCGTCGTTGACGATGCGGCGGGCGAGGAGGCCGGCGATCTGCACGACGCCGATCTGCGGTCCGTCGGGCGTCGCGATCGTCATTGACGTGCGCTCATTGGCGGTGCTGGCCTCGGGGAGATCAGCGGACAGGAACTCGCCGGGTTTGTGCACCACGGACAGCACCCGCCCGGAGATCGGGACGCGCTGGACGTGGACGTCGAACACCGAGAGGAAGGTGCAGATGCGGGGGAGCGGCTGATCGCCGAGTCCGAGTTCCGGGTGGGGAATCGCCTCGTCGACCAGGGCGATGGTGCCGTCAGCGGGCGCCACCACCAGACCCGCGCCCGTCGGGGGCACACGAGACGGGTGGCGGAAGAAGAGCGCCGACGCTCCCGCCGCGGCCATCGCCGGGCGCGCGATCCACGGGTTCTTGCGCGCCAGCACGGCGACGGCGGCGGGCGCCGCGACGAACGGCAGTCCGCGCGGATGGATCGGCGGGACAGTCTGATTGAACAGGTCGATCAGGTGTCCGATGCCGGTGCGTGCGTCGGGACCTTTGGGGCGTCGTGCCACCGGAGGATCCTCCTCGGTCGGGCTCCGGTGACACAGCAGACTCACCGAGCGGGAAACATTGCCCCAGAGTCTAGTGCCTCGGGCACGTGATCCCCGATTGTCAGTCGGTCGGGCCGTCAGACGCTTTCGGCGGCGCGCTTGATCTTGCCGAGGGTCTCGCGGATGCCTTCGCGGAGCTCGTCCTCGAACGAGTCGTTGCCGCCGAACATCTTGTCGATGAGAAACACCGACACCGCGGTGGTCTTGCCGCCTTCGGCGGTGCGGCGCTCGGTGACGCGTGTGCCCGCGTCGGTGGCGTCGATCTTGTACGACCAGACCGTGTGGTTCTCGGCGATGCGGAACGCGATCTCGCGGTTCGGTTCGAACGTCACGACCTTGGCGCTGGTCGGCCACACGAGCGGTCCGCGGCGGTTCACGTTCAGGGTGCGGGCGCCCTTCTTGACCTCACCGCCGAACACGATCATCTTCTTGCACTGCGGGCTCCACTCGCCCATGCGAGCCAGGTCGCTGATCACGGACCAGACGGCCTCGGGGGTCGCGTCGACGTCGATGGAGTCTTCGATGATGGGTTCAGCCATGCCCGTCACCCTAAACCAGTTCATGTGACGAGCGGTAGCGTGATGCACGTCTCGTAATGCCAACACGTATTTCCGGCTTTCCGGCGCTGCGGGGCGGATGGTCGCCGTAGACGTGTTGGCATTACGAACGTCGGTCAGCCGACGGTCACCATGTCCCACTCGGACACGGATCCGGACAGCCGCGAGAGGTGAGCGTCCGCGTCGCCGAGGGTGTGCGAGATCGCGGTGAGACGACTGACGTAGTGCCCCACGGGGTACTCGGCCGTCATGCCGATGCCGCCGTGCATCTGGATGGCCTCCTGGCCGACGTGCCGGCCGCTCCGGCAGATCTGCAGCTTGGCGCGGGAGGCGATGATCGGGTCGTAGTCGCCGTCGGCCAGAGCCGCGGTGAAGTACGTGCTCATGCTCTGTGCGAGTTCGTTCGACACATACATATCGGCGGCGCGGTGGGTGAGCGCCTGGAACGTCGAGAGCGGCACGCCGAACTGCTTGCGCGACTTCAGGTACTCGACAGTCAGGGCGAGTGCACGGGTCATCGCGCCCACCGCCTCGGCGCACAGCGCCGACTGGGTCGTCACTTCGACGTCGGCGATCACCTGGGACGCGTCGCCGTCGCCCAGACGCGTGCCGGCGGCTCCGGTCAGCTCGACCTGAGCGCCGCGCCGGCGGTCGTGCGTGCGATACGCGGTGCGGGACACGCCGTCGGCGTCGGCGGCCACCAGGTAGAGCCCGATCGTGCCGTCGGACTCGCGGGCCGAGACGACGAACGTGTCGGCGACGTCGCCGTGATCGACGAGCGTCTTGGTGCCGGTCAACGCGCCGTCGACCGCGGTGGTCGCGACCGCGGCGTGCGGCCAGCGGTCACCGGGCTCGGTGTGCGCGAACGCGAGGAGCCGCTCGCCGGCCGACAGGCCGCCGATCACCTCGGTGCGCGTCTGGTCGTCCGCGGTTCGGGCCACGAGCAGGCCCGGTACGACGACGGAGCCGAGCAGCGGTTCCGGGGCCAGGCTCGCGCCGAGTTCCCCCATCACCACGGACAGTTCCTCGGGGCCTGCACCCATGCCGCCGTCGTCCTCGCTGAAGACGAGACCGAGGATGCCGATCTCGGCGAGGGATTTCCAGACGTCGCGGCTCCAGCCGAGGTCGGTGTCGGTGACCGAGCGGAGAGTCTCCACGTCGTAGGTGGAGGTGAGGACGTCGCGGACGGTGTCGCGCAACATCACTTGTTCTTCGGAGAGGTCGAATTCCATTGTGTTTCCCTGGTGAGTCTGGTGGGCCTAGAGGCCCAGCACGGCCTTGTCGATGATCTGGCGCTGCACTTCGGACGAGCCGCCGTAGATCGTGACCTTGCGGTAGTTGAGGTAGGTGGGGACGGTCAGCTGCGCCCACTCGGGCGACGCGACGTCGGCGGTCCCGTTGTCTGCCGCCGCGTCGACGCCGGCGACCGGCAGGGAATCCGGACCCGCGATGTCGGCCAGCAGTTCCATCGCCTCCTGCTGCAGCTCCGAGCCGCGCAGCTTCAGCAGCGACGACGCGGGGTTCTGTTTGCCGTTCGCCGAGCCCGCGACCACCCGGAGCTGCGTGATCTCCAGCGCGAGGAGTTGGTTCTCCAGATCGGCGAGGCGTGAGGCGATCGCCGGGTCGTCGAGCAGCGTCCCGGTGGGCGTGGTGATCTCCGAGGCGAGCTTCTTGGCTCTGGCCAGCTTGGTCTTCGTATAGCCGACGCGGGCGATGCCGGAGCGCTCGTTGCCGAGCAGGAACTTCGCGATCGTCCAGCCCTGGTTCTCTTCGCCGACCAGGTTCTCGACGGGCACGCGCACGTCGCTGAAGAACACCTCGTTGACCTCGTACCCGCCGTCGATCAGCTGAATCGGGCGCATCTCGATGCCTGGGGTGTCCAGATCGATCAGCAGGAAGCTGATGCCGGCCTGCTTCTTCACGTCGGGGTCGGTGCGGACCAGCATGAAGATCCACTTGGCGAACTGGCCGAGAGTGGTCCACGTCTTCTGGCCGTTGACGACGTAGTGGTCCCCGTCGCGCACCGCGCGGGTCTTCAGCGAGGCGAGGTCGCTGCCGGCCTCCGGTTCGGAGAAGCCTTGGCACCACCAGAGATCGAGGTTGCGGGTGATCGGCAGGAAGCGCTCCTTCTGCGCGTCGTTGCCGAAGTGGGCGATCACCGGGCCGACCATTCCCGCGTTGAACGGCAGAAGGTCGGGCACGAAGTTGAGCGCCATCTCCTCGCGCCAGATGTGGTGCTGCACCGGCGTCCAGTCCTGGCCGCCCGCCTCGACCGGCCACGCGGGCACCGCGATGCCGCGCTTGTTCAGGATCTGAGTGGTGGTGACGATGTCGTCGGGATAGATCGTCTTCCCCTCGGCGTTGCGGCGCCTGATGTCCTCGGGGATCTCGGTGGTGAAGAACTCTCTGAGTTCGGTCCGGAAGGCTTCTTCCTCTGGGGTGAATCGCAGCTGCATCCTTCAATTCCTACCCTTCCGAAGTGCTTGGCGTCACGGATGCCGGAACGAAGTACTCTGCGTAACCATGAAACACGTGCACGCCTTCACCGGCGACGCCCTCGGCGACCTCGACGCACTCGGCGTCGCTCAGCGGATCACCTCGGGTGAGGTCAGTGCCCGCGAAGTGCTCGACGCGACGCTCGCCCGACTCGATGCGGTGGAGCCGACCATCAACGCGATGGTCTTCGACGACCGCGATCGGGCGCGGACGAGGACGCAGGGATCGTTCGACGGCGTGTTCGCCGGTGTGCCGTCGGCGATCAAGAACAACACCGCGTTCGCCGGGATCCCCACCCGCAACGGTTCGGCCGCGACGCCGGACGTGCCGGCCGCCGAGAACGAGGAGTTCGCCGATCAGCTCGTCGGCACGGGAGTGAACGTCATCGGCGCGTCGACCACCCCGGCCTACGGGCTGACGGCGACCACCGAGTTCGTCGACCGCGAGCCGACGCGCAACCCGTGGGATACCGACTTCTCGTCGGGCGCGTCGTCGGGCGGCGCGGCGGCACTGGTGGCGGCGGGCGTGCTGCCGATCGCGCACGGGAACGACGGCGGCGGATCCATCCGCATTCCGGCCGCGGCGTGCGGGCTCGTCGGCCTGAAGCCCACGCGAGGTCGGACGGCGCCGTCGAAGATGGCGAAGGATCTGCCGATCGACCTGGTCAGCAACGGCGTGATCACACGCAGTGTCCGGGACAGTGCGGCGTTCCTCGCCGATGTGGAACGCCGTCACCCGGCGTCGGGACTGCCCCCGGTGGGCGCCGTGGAGGGCCCGGGGGACAAGCGCCTGCGCATCGCGCTCGTCAACGTGCCGATCACCGGTCATCTCCTCGACTCGGAGACCGACGCCGCGTTGACCAGCACCGTCGAACTGCTGGAGTCGCTGGGGCACTCGGTGACCACCGTCCCGCTGCCGGTCGACAGGTCGTTCGTCGACGACTTCTCCGACTACTGGGCGTTGATGGCGTTCGGCATCGACCGGCTGGGCAGGTTCACCGTGGGGAAGGGCTTCGACAACTCGCAGATCGACCCGTTCACCCGAGGTCTGTCGAACCGGTTCCTCCGACGGTTCTACCGTCTCCCGTTCGCGATCCGAGGGCTCAACAAGGGCACGCGATCATTCATCGGCCTGACGAAGGACTTCGACGTCGTGCTGTCGCCGACGCTCGCGCACACCACCCCGCGGATCGGTGTGCTCTCGCCGTCCGGCGACTTCGACGAGGTGTTCGACCTGCTCACCCGGTACGTGTCGTTCACCCCCGCGAACAATGTCAGCGGGACGCCCGCGATCTCGCTCCCGCTGGGGCAGACGTCGGACGGCCTTCCGATCGGCATGCACTTCTCGGCCGATCTCGGCGCCGAACGGACGCTGCTGGAGCTCTCTTACGAGTTGGAGGCGGCGCGGCCCTTCGCGAAGATTCAAGGCTCCTGACGGAGCTCGCACAACTGGTACCGCTCAGCGGGAGCACAGCCGCATACGACCGTGCCCCCGCTGAGCGGTACCGGTTGCGCGCTGCCCACGAGCAGCAGTCTGATCCCGGCGACGTAGGTGGGACGTGGACGGCATCTGTTCCGCTCAGTGGGACCGTGTGTGGTGAGACACAGGGAGCGTGAATTGTGATGTGACCGACAGAAAGGCCGTGTTCGGGTCCGGACGTCGATCCCTCCCCCACGAAAGGACCGCACATGGTCTCGCCCTCCCTTTCCGGCTCCGCCGGCGACGTAGAACAGCGGTGGACGCCGCGCCTCGTCATCTCCCTGCTGTCGATCGTCCTGCTTCTGGAGATGCTCGCGATCAGCTACATCATGATCGCCACTGCCCTCCCGTCGATCGCTGCGCACTACGAGACGACGCAGGGTGCGTGGCTCCTCACCTCGTTCCTGCTGCTCGGGGCCGTTGCGGCTCCGCTCGTCGGGAAGCTCGCCGACCTGCACGGGAAGCGGAAGATGCTGCTCGCCTGTGTGGCACTGGCGCTGCTCGGGTCCCTCGTGTCCGCGCTCGCGCTCACCTACGGCGTGCTGATCGTGGGCCGTGCGCTCACCGGTTTCCTGGTGCCGTGTCTCTTCCTGAGCTACTCGCTCATCCGGGACGTGTTCCCGGCCAAGACGATCGCCCTCGCGGTCAGCATCGCCACCAGCGGCATGGGCATCATCGCGATCCCGGCGCCGTACATCACCGGCTGGCTGGTCGACGGATGGGGCTTCCGGGCGATCTTCTGGTTCGCCGTCATCGCGCTGGTGGTCCTCGGCGGCCTGATCTTCGCGACCACGGAGGAGAGCCCGGTTCGTCTGCAGTCCAAGCTCGACTTGGTGGGCGCGACTCTGCTCGGCGCGGGCGTCGCGGGCATCCTCGTCGGTGTCAGTTTCGGTCCGACGTGGGGATGGGCGTCGGGTTCGACGCTGGCCTACCTGATCGGCGGCATCGTGTTGGTCGTCTCGTGGCTGGTCAGTGCGGGCGTCGTCGCCGAACCGCTGATCGACATCAAGGTGCTCCGGCAGCGGTCGGTCGCGTTCACGGTGACCGCCGCGGGCTTCATGTACGGCGTGAGCGGGCTCTTCACGATGCTGCTGCCGATGCTCGTCATGACGCCGGCGATGCTCGGTCTCGGCTACGGCTTCGGCGTGGACGCGAAGGGCACAGCGTTGTTCCAGACCCCGACGGGGCTGTTCACGGTGGTCGGCGGCGTGATCGTCGGACTCCTGGTCGGTCGGGGCGCACGACCGCGTATGACTCTCGCCGCCGGCGCCGTCTCCGCGGGCCTCGGCTGCGGGTTCGCCGCGTTCTCTCATGACAGCAAGGGACTGCTCATCCTGTTCAGCGCCCTCGTCGGACTCGGCATGGGACTCGGTTACGCCTCGATCCCGAACCTGCTGATCGAAGCCGTCCCGCCGCAGCTCCAGGCGTCCACGGCCAGCATCGCCGGCGTGTTCCAGAGCGTGTTCCCCGCGGTCCTTCCGGTGATCGCGTTCACCGTGATGAACAACTCCTACATCGCGCAGCTGCCGCCGCAGGTGATGCAGGCGCTTCCGCCGGGCACCGTCATGTACACGAGCGACGGGTTCAAGGTGGCCTATCTGATCGCCGCGGGCGCCGCAGTCGCCTGTCTGCTCGCCGCGCTCGCGCTGCCGTCCCGCATCCGACAGGTCGGGTCGCCCGAGACCGCCGACGATCTGGTCGACGTCGTCGCCTGACCCTACTCAGACCACGAGCCGCCCTGCAGATTCTGCAGGGCGGCTCGTGTGCGGGGAGGGGACGCGTCAGTGTGCGACAGCGCCCTCGGCTCCGACTCCGGTGAGGGAGCGGACCTCCATCTCCGCGTTCTTCGCGGGCTGGCCGCGATCCTTGGACGTCAGGGTGCCGACGATGCCGAGGACGAATGCGAGCGGAATCGAGATGATGCCGGGGTTCTCCAGCGGGAACCAGTGGAAGTCCGATCCCTTGATCATCGACTTCGCGGTGCCCGACACGGCCGGGGAGAACACGATCAGCACGATGCAGGAGATCAGGCCGCCGTACATGCTCCACAGCGCGCCGCGGGTGTTGAAGCGTCGCCAGTACAGCGAGAACACGATCGTCGGCAGGTTGGCCGACGCCGCGACCGCGAACGCGAGGGCGACGAGGAACGCGATGTTCTGGCCGTTGGCCAGGATGCCGAGCACGATGCTGACGACGCCGAGGACCACCACGGTGATCCGCGAGACCCGCACCTGATCGGTCTCGGACGCCTTGCCGCGCTTGATGACCGACGCGTAGATGTCGTGGGCGAACGACGCGGAGGCCGTGATCGCCAGACCGGCGACGACCGCCAGGATGGTGGCGAACGCGACGGCTGAGATGACGCCGAGCAGCACTGTGCCGCCGAGTTCCAGCGCGAGCAGCGGTGCGGCGGCGTTCTCGCCGCCTGCAGCGGCGAGGATCTTGTCCGGGCCGACGAGGGCTGCGGCGCCGTAGCCGAGGACCAGGGTGAACAGGTAGAATGCGCCGATCAGCGAGATCGCCCAGACCACCGATCGGCGGGCCTCCTTGGCGGTCGGGACGGTGTAGAAGCGCATCAGGACGTGGGGCAGGCCCGCGGTGCCGAGGACGAGCGCCAGACCGAGCGACAGGAAGTTGATCTTCGACTCGGTGGACCCGCCGTACTTGGCGCCGGGCGCCAGGACGTCGCGCGCGCCGGTCTTGGTGTCGGAGGTGAACATGCTCTGGGCTTCACCCATGATGTGCGAGATGTTGAAGCCGAACTTGATCAGCACGATCGCAGTCATGATCGCGGCGCCCGCGATCAGCAGGACGGCCTTGATGATCTGCACCCAGGTGGTGCCCTTCATGCCGCCGATCAGCACGTACACGATCATCAGGACGCCGACGACGGCGATGACGATGGACTGGCCGGTGCGGTCGTGGATGTTGAGCAGAAGCGCGACGAGGCCGCCCGCGCCGGCCATCTGGGCGAGCAGGTAGAACAGCGAGACGACCAGCGTCGAGATCGCGGCGGCCATGCGGACCGGCCGTTCCTTGAGGCGGAAGCTCAGGACGTCGGCCATGGTGAACCGGCCGGTGTTGCGCAGGAGCTCGGCCACCAGGAGGAGTGCGACCAGCCAGGCGACGAGGAAGCCGATCGAGTAGAGGAAGCCGTCGTATCCGTACACGGCGATCGCGCCCGCGATGCCGAGGAAGCTGGCTGCGGACAGGTAGTCGCCCGCGATGGCGATGCCGTTCTGCGGCCCGGAGAATCCGCCGCCCGCGGTGAAGAACTCCGACGCCGAGGCGTTCTTGCGGCTGGCGCGGATGACCACGAACATCGTCACCGCGACGAACGCGACGAAGATCGAGATGTTGACCGCGGGATTGCCTACGGCCTCTGCTGCGGCGATGGTGTGGATCATCGGGTGGCCTCCGTTGCGTCTGCGTAGCCGCCGTCGGCGAACTTCTGGCGGATCGCTTCCGCCTGGGGATCGAGGTCGCGGTTCGCGAAGCGCACGTACGCGAACGTGATGCCGAACGTGGTGACGAACTGCAGGAGCCCGAGGATCAGCCCGACGTTGATGTTCCCCCACACCTTGGTGGCCATGAAGTCGTGCGCGAACGCGCCGAGCAGCACGTACACGCCGTACCAGATGAGGAAGAACGCCGACATCGGGAAGATGAAGCGGCGCAGGGTGGCGCGCAGCTTCGTGAACTCGGGGCTCGCTTGGGCTACGAGGAACTCGTCTGGCGACGGCTCGAGCCTGGCGGGAGGCTGGTCGGACACTGCGGACTCCTTAGTCGCGTATGGGAAAGAGCTCGACTAGAAGTCTGCGATGAGAGGTGAGTCACAGAGAAGTGGAATCGTGACGTGGTGCGCTGCGTGCGGTGAGCGGTTCGTCCGAGCGGACGAACGGTTCAGGACGGAGTGCGTTCGACGCCGGTTCCGAGCCCCTCGGGCACGTGCATGGCGGCGAAGATCGCGGCCACCCGCGAGGGGACGGTCCGCCGGGTGGCGAGGCTGACGCCGATCATCGTCGCGAACGTCAGCGGCACGGTGACGGCTGCCGGGTAGTCGGCGATGACGCCGGGCCAGCCTCCGAGTGCGTCGTCGGAGATCGCTTCGCCGACGACGAGGACCACGGCGGCGACGGAGGTGAGCCCGCCGACGATCAGGCCCGCCACGGCGCCTGCCGCGGTGAGCCCGCGCCACCAGATGCCGAGGAGGAGCAGCGGGCAGAAGGTCGCGGCGGAGACGGCGAACACCAGACCCACCGACCTCGACAGTTCGAGCGACCCGGAACCGAGCGCGAGGCCGATCGGGATCAGACCGCCGATGACGGCCGATATCCGAAAGCTGCGCACGCCTGCCGGGAGGAGGTCGGTCGACATGACGCCCGAGATGCTGACGAGCAGACCCGACGACGTCGCGAGGAACGCGGCGACGGCGCCCGCTGCGACGAGGGCGGCGAGAAGTGTTCCCCACACCCCGGACAGAGCGGCCGCCGGGAGCAGGAGGACGGCGGCGTCGGTGTTGCCGGTCGAGAGGACCTGCGGGGTCCAGATGCGGGCGAGGGCGCCGAGGACCGTCGGGAACAGGTAGAACACGGACAGTGCGGCGATCACGTTGAGCGCAGTCCGGCGTGCGGCGCGTCCGTCGGGGTTCGTGTAGAAGCGGACGAGCACGTGAGGGAGTCCGACGGCCCCGAGGAACGTCGCGACCATCAGCGACAACACCTGGTACATCGGGTGGCCGCCCCCGAGTCCGCCTCCGGACTGCGCCCACTGCGCACCCGTCTGCGGCGCCGACGAGACGATCGGGGTGGCCGCCCCTTCGGCGAGGTGGATCGTCGACCCGCGCTCGACGACGATCGAGCCGGACGGCGGCGCCTGCCCGTGGACCTCCCGGCCGTCGACGACTCCGTCGATCCGCACGCCGCTCGGGTCGGACACGGTCACCTCGACGGTCCGGCCGACGTCGACGGTGGTCGCCACCGGAACGTGCGGCGGCAGCGGGTCGCCGAGTGTGTCGGAGCTGTGGACGAACAGCATGCTGAGCGCGATCGCGGGCACCGCCACCGCCGTGAGCTTGAGCCAGTACTGCACGGCCTGCGCGAACGTCACCGACCGCATGCCGCCGCCGACCACGTTGACGATCACCATCAGCCCGATGACCAGGATTCCGATCCATGGCGGTATCCCGAGCAGGATGTCGAGCGCGAGGCCCGCACCCTGCAGTTGGGGAACCAGATAGAGCACGCAGATGGCGACCACGACGATCATCGCGACGCGCCGAGCGCGGCGAGAGGCGAGGCGGAACTCCGCGAAGTCGGGGACCGTGTAGGCGCCGGACCTGCGCAGGGGAGCGGACACGAACAGGAGCAGCGCGAGGTATCCCGCGGTGAATCCGATCGGGTACCAGAGGGCGTCGGCGCCGTACTTCGCGACGAGTCCGGCGACGCCGAGGAACGAGGCCGCGGACAGGTACTCGCCCGCGATGGCGGCGGCGTTCCATCCGGGGCCGATGCTGCGGGAGGCCACGAGGAAGTCGGAGGTCGAGCGTGCGCCGCGTCCCGCGTAGGCGCCGGCCGCGAGTGTTCCCAGCGCCGCGGTGAGCACGGCCGCGAGAGTCCATCCGGTCACCCGTCGACACCTGACGCGTCGTCGTCGGTGAGACGCATGAAGTCACGTTCGGCCTGCTCCGCGAGGCGCAGATAGAGCCGACCGGCCAGGTAGAGCACGGGATACGGTGCGACGCCGAGGATCAGCCAGTTGAGTCGGATCCCGAACAGGGTGGCGGTCGCGAACGGTTCGACGGTGGCGCCGAG
Source organism: Gordonia sp. (in: high G+C Gram-positive bacteria) (assembly GCA_030152405.1). Taxonomy (GTDB): domain Bacteria; phylum Actinomycetota; class Actinomycetes; order Mycobacteriales; family Mycobacteriaceae; genus Gordonia. Next base: position 20,357 of record JASLJL010000351.1, read on the forward strand.
GATCGGGACGGCGGCGAACAGGACGGCGACGGCGATACCGAGGCGCAGCGCCAGCGCGAGTTGGGCCCGCACGAGGCCCCGGACGAGGTGTTCGCCGACGCCGCTCTGCTCGGCCACCTGAACGCGAGTGCGCACCATGCGTGCGCCGCGTCGTTGCGACAGGACGACGCGTTCTCGAGGCGGGACGTCGGGCACGTCAGCCGCCCGTGGTCCCGCGGATGGTGCGCATCGGATCGCGGACCAGGCGGTCTTTGAGCTCGCGCACCTGGCGGCGGCTGACGGGGAGTTCCACGGCGGCCGATCGGCCGTTGGCCTGTACCCGAACCATAGTCGTCGCGCCCGCCGAGCGGAGTCCGACCACCATCGGCAGGTTGACCAGATAACTGCGGTGCACGCGTGCGAAACCGGCCGGTCGCCAGCGTGTCTCGAGCGTCGACAGGGTCACCCGGACCAGGTGTGCGCCGGTGTCGGTGTGCAGTCGCGCGTAGTCGCCGACGGCCTCCACCCAGGAGATCGCATCGCGTCGCACCAGGGACGTGACCCCACCGGACTCGACGGGGATCACGTCGTCGGCCTCTGCGGTCTCGCCCGACTTGGACTCGGTCGGCGACTGCTCGTCGGGGGCGGGCGTCAGATGCGCGACGACGCGGTCGATCGCCTGGTTCAGCCGAGCATCGCGCAGCGGCTTGAGCAGATAGTCGAGCGCGCCGATCTCGAACGCGTCGACGGCACGGTCGTCGTGCGCGGTGACGAACACGATGGGCGGCGGCGACGCGTAGTTGGCGAGGACGCCTGCGAGTTCCATGCCGGACAGGCCCGGCATGGAGATGTCGAGGAAGACGGCGTCGACGTCGTGGTCGGAGAGCTCGCGGAGCGCGCTGGTCGCGTCGGAGGCGGTCAGCACGGTGGAGACGGCGTCGTGCCGGTCGAGGAGGTAGGCGAGTTCGTCGAGTGCGGGCGTCTCGTCGTCGACGGCGAGGACGGTCAGTCCGGTCATCGCGAATGGGCCTCTCTGCTGTCGACTGCGGGCTCGACACGGATCCCGGACGCGAACTTGGGAATCCGCATGCTCACCTTGGTGCCCGCGCCGACCGCCGTGTCGACCACTAGACCGTAGTCGTTGCCGAACGCCGACCGCAGTCGTTGGTCCACATTCGTCAGGCCGACATGTGCGCCGTCGGATTCGCGGGGACCCGCCGGGTCCAGGGCGTCGATGGCCCCGGTTCGCAGGATCTCCGGGTCCATGCCCACGCCGTCGTCCTCGATGGAGAGGACGCAGTCGGGTCCGGCGTTGCGGGCGATGATGCTGATGGTTCCGCTCTTGCGGCCGGCGAGGCCGTGGCGGACGGCGTTCTCGACGAGCGGCTGCAGCGCGAGAAAGGGGACGACCACGCCGAGGACTTCGGGCGACACCTGGAGCTTCACCGTGAGGCCCGGACCGAAACGGGCCCGCTCGAGGGTGAGATACCGGTCGATGTTGCGGAGTTCGTCGGCGAGCGCGGTGTATTCACCCGCTGCGCGGAACGAATAGCGGGTGAAGTCGGCGAAGTCGAGGATCAGTTCGCGTGCCCGGTCGGGGTCGGTGCGGACGAACGACGCGATGGTTCCGAGTGCGTTGTAGATGAAGTGCGGGCTGATCTGTGCGCGCAGGGCGAGGACCTCGGCGCGGTCGAGCCGGGCCCGAGACGCGTCGAGTTCGGCGAGCTGCAGTTGGCTCGCCGCGTACCGCGCCACCTCGGTGATCGCGCCGATCCGGCCGGGCCCCGGCTCGTCGAACGAAGCGACCACCAGGACTCCGGCGCTGATGTCGTCGGTGAGCAGCGGCGTCGCCAACAGGTGACGAGCGAGGGCCGCAGTTCCGCCGGGGCCTCGCTCGACGGCGGGCCGCTGGTCGCGCAGCGCGGTCGCCGCCAGAGCCGCCGATGCCGCGAGGACCGGCGCCGTCCACAGATCGGCGTCGCCGTCGGACGCGAGGAGTTCGGCATCAGGCCCGTACAGTGCGACGCCGTCGGCCGCAGTCAGCGCTAGCAGCGGTCCGACCGCCTCGGCCGCCGACGCCTCGGTGAGCCCGTCTCGCAACGGCCGGGCTGCCAGGGCCGCCGTCTGGAGAGTGTCGTAGACGGCCCGCTCGTGCGGTGTCGTCACCACGTTCCGCGTCCGCAGCGCGATGGCGATCAGCAACGCCGCCAACGCGGTCCCGAGGATCGCGATCGCGATCAATTCGCCCGACATGTGTTCGACCGTATCCCGCCGGTCAGGAGCATCGGGCTCGTCGAGCGGAGGCGAGATGTCGCCGTGGACGTGCAACGAGCAGTCGCCTCGGTGATCACCGACTGTATGTCACCTGTTCAACCGACCGGTTCCGTCAGTTCATATGCGACTGTTGCCATACGTCCATGGCTCAGAAACACGGCATTCAGAAGGTGCGCGCGATCAGCGCACTCGGCGCAGTGGCGATCCTCGGCGTCGCGGGCGTCCTCGGCGCCTGCTCGTCCGACGACGCGGTCGGCAACGACGGCGACACGGTCGCGGGCGTCGACATCCAGCGCGCGGCTACCGGCGACATCACCCAGAACGGCGGCGCGCGTCGACTGTCCGGGGATCAGACCCAGATGATCTCCGACTCGATCCAGAAGTCGGGCGCGAAGAACGTCATCCTGATCATCGGTGACGGCACCGCGAACCAGGAGTACACGCTGGCGCGCGATTACGAGTACGGCGCGGCGGGTCAGCTGCCCGGCATCGACCAGCTGCCGTTCAGCGGCGACTACACCACGTACTCGCTGAACAAGGACTCGCACAAGCCCACCTATGTGACCGACTCGGCGGCGTCGGGCTCGGCGTGGTCGACCGGAACGAAGACCTACAACGGCGGTATCAGCGTCGATGTCAACGGCAAGGCGCAGCGCTCGATCCTGGAGATCGCCAAGGCGAACGGACTCAAGACCGGCGATGTCACCACCACCGAACTGCAGGACGCCACCCCGGCCGTCCAGGTGGCGCACGTGTCGCAGCGCAAGTGCTACGGCCCGAAGGCCACGCTCGAGAAGTGCCCCGAGAACGCCCTGGAGAATGGTGGGCTCGGCTCCATCACCGAGCAGCTGCTCGCGGCACGTCCCGATGTGACGCTCGGCGGCGGCTGGGAGACCTTCACCGAGGCCGCGACGGCAGGCGATTACAAGGGCAAG
>JASLJL010000352.1 GCA_030152405.1 Gordonia sp. (in: high G+C Gram-positive bacteria)
CAACAAGAAGTAGCCGCGCGGGCTCGGAAAAGCATCACCGCAGAGCGCAGACACTGTCCTATACAGCAGTGTCGGCGCTCTGCGGTGATGTTTCTACGAGGGTGCTATTTCTTCTCGCAGGCGACGCCGTCCTTGTCGCGGTCGAGATGAGTGTTCTTCGAGTAGACGGCCTTGTTGACGGCGTAGCCGCGAGCGGGCTTGCTCTTGCCCTTCACGACGTCTCGTCCACCCGGACGTGCGACGCCGTGGCGGAAGTCTTTGTTCAGGGCCGCGCAGTTCGCGTAGCGCTTGGCGGGTGCGGCGTCGGCTGTCGCGTGCGGGGCCACGGCGACGACGGTGAGGGCGATGGCGGCGGCTGTGCAGAGTCGTGTGATCACCGGCTGACGATAGGACACGACGGCGGTCCGCGGTAGTCCCGAAAAGGGGACTCCGGCCCTCCGGATCGATCTTGCACTCTCCATGGGTGAGTGCTAAAACGGAGGTTGGCACTCGCGGCATGTGAGTGCCAGGTCGGAACGGTGAGGCCGGTTCACAAGACACCCCGGTCGTCCGTCGCGGGCATCGAGTCCGGCCCTACAGAACTTAGTGTCACCCCCTACCGGAGGATCACTTACCAATGGCAAAGCAGATTGCTTTCGACGAAGAGGCCCGTCGCGGACTCGAGCGCGGCCTGAACAGCCTCGCCGACGCCGTCAAGGTCACCCTCGGCCCCAAGGGCCGCAACGTCGTCCTGGAGAAGAAGTGGGGCGCCCCCACGATCACCAACGATGGTGTTTCCATCGCCAAGGAGATCGAGCTCGAGGACCCGTACGAGAAGATCGGCGCAGAGCTGGTCAAGGAAGTCGCCAAGAAGACTGACGACGTCGCAGGCGACGGCACCACCACCGCCACCGTGCTCGCACAGGCGCTGGTCCGCGAAGGTCTGCGCAACGTCGCAGCCGGCGCGAACCCGATGATCCTCAAGCGCGGCATCGAGAAGGCCGTCGAGGCCGTCACCGCTTCGCTGCTCGACTCCGCCAAGGAGGTCGAGACCAAGGAGCAGATCGCTGCCACCGCCGGCATCTCGGCAGGCGACCAGAGCATCGGCGACCTGATCGCCGAGGCCATGGACAAGGTCGGCAACGAGGGTGTCATCACCGTCGAGGAGTCGAACACCTTCGGCCTGCAGCTTGAGCTCACCGAGGGCATGCGCTTCGACAAGGGCTACATCTCCGGCTACTTCGTCACCGACGCAGACCGCCAGGAAGCAGTCCTCGAGGACCCGTACATCCTGCTCGTCTCGGGCAAGATCGGCACCATCAAGGACCTGCTGCCGCTGCTGGAGAAGGTCATCCAGGCCGGCAAGCCGCTGCTGATCATCGCCGAGGACATCGAGGGCGAAGCTCTCTCGACCCTCGTGGTGAACAAGCTCAAGGGCACCTTCAAGTCCGTCGCCGTCAAGGCTCCGGGCTTCGGCGACCGCCGCAAGGCCATGCTCGCCGACATCGCCATCCTCACCGGTGGCGAGGTCATCAGCGAAGAGGTCGGCCTCTCGCTCGAGACCGCAGGCCTCGAACTGCTCGGCACCGCCCGCAAGGTGGTCGTCAGCAAGGACGAGACCACGATCGTCGACGGTGCGGGCGAGGCTGACCAGATCGCCGGCCGCGTCGCACAGATCCGTTCGGAGATCGAGAAGAGCGACAGCGACTACGACCGCGAGAAGCTGCAGGAGCACCTGGCCAAGCTGGCCGGCGGCGTTGCAGTCATCAAGGCCGGCGCTGCCACCGAGGTGGAGCTCAAGGAGCGCAAGCACCGCATCGAGGACGCCGTCCGCAACGCGAAGGCTGCCGTCGAAGAGGGCATCGTCGCCGGTGGTGGCGCTGCACTGCTGCAGTCGGAGCCTGCCATCGAGGCACTCACCCTCGAGGGTGACGAGGCCACGGGCGCGAACATCGTCAAGGTCGCACTGTCGGCTCCGGCCAAGCAGATCGCGATCAACGCGGGCCTCGAGCCCGGCGTCGTCGCCGACAAGGTCCGCAACTCGCCGGTCGGCACGGGCCTCAACGCCTCGACCAACGAGTACGAGGACCTGCTCGCCGCAGGCATCAACGACCCGGTGAAGGTCACCCGCTCGGCACTGCAGAACGCAGCGTCGATCGCGGCTCTGTTCCTCACCACCGAGGCCGTCATCGCCGACAAGCCCGAGAAGAACGCCATGCCGGCGATGCCGGGCGGCGACGAGATGGGCGGCATGGGCTTCTGATCTCCTGATCAGAGTTCACTGCAGAACGCACCGAAGGCCGGTCACCCGCACGGGTGGCCGGCCTTCGGCGTTCCGCCTCAGGCGCCGTCGAGGAGACCGAGAACCGAGTACGCGGCGACCTTCGTCCCGAAGCCGATGGCGGCGAGATCAACGACGTAGTTCGGGTTGTGCGGGTAGTAGGGGACGAGTTCACCGCGAGAGAGCGCTTCGGCGAACACGTCGGGGGCGGCCACACCGACGAGAAGGTAGTTGAACGGCAGGTCGGTGTGCGGGCCGCGCAGCATGTGGGCGTCTTCGGAGCCCGTCACCGCGGGCATGTCGGTGATCACCTTGTCGGCGCCGATGATCTCACCGAGCGACGCGGACATCGACTCGGCCAGATCCGGCGTGTTCACCAGTGGCGGCGAGCCGCCCTTCATGACGATGCCGGGAAGTTTGTCCTCGTCCATGCCCGCCGATCGTGCGATCGAGTCCGACGTCGAGCGGATGGCGCCCAGGAGGGCCTCCCGCACGTGCGGCTCGAACCAGCGAAGATTCGCCTTGACCAGTGCCTCCGACGGGATCACATTGTTGTCGGTGCCGGCCTGGATGGACCCGACGGACAGGACCGCCGTCGCGCTCGGGTCGACCGTCCGCGACACCAGCGACGAGAACTCGATTGTCGCCTGAGCGGCCATCCGGACGGGATCCTTCGTCTTGCTCGGCATCGAACCGTGCCCGCCGACGCCGTGGAAGTGCACGTCCACCTGATCGGTTCCGGCCATGCGAGTGCCCGGCGGATTGATCACCGTGCCGACCGGGCCGGGCGCCGTGTGCAGGCCGATCAGAACGTCCGGCGTCGGAATGAAGTTGTAGAGGCCGTCGTCGAGCATCGCCTGCGCGCCCATGATGAGCTCTTCCGCGGGCTGTCCGATCAGGACGACGGTGCCCGACCAGCTGTCGCGGACCGACACCAACGCGTGCGCCATCCCGATCAACCAGGTCACGTGCGCGTCGTGCCCGCACAGATGTCCGACCGGGACCTGGGTGCCGTCGTCGCGGGTGGCGGTCACGGTGCTCGCGTAGTCGAGTCCGGTCTCCTCGCGGACTGCGTTCGCGTCCATATCGGCGCGGTACATCACCACCGGGCCCGGTCCGTTGCGGAAAGTGGCCGCGATGCCGGTCTTGCCGATGCCCTTCGTGACGTCGAATCCGAGATTCTGCAACGCCTTCTCGATGAGCCGTGCCGTCTGGATCTCCTCGAAGCCGAGCTCCGGGTTCCGATGGATGTCCTTGAACAGGTCGACGAGACGGTCGGTGTCGGCGTCGACGATCTCGTCGACGCGAGCGATCAGGTCTGTGGGCAGCGAACGGGATGACACCATGCCGCCAGGGTAGCGGGCATCCGGAGGCGTGCAGCCGATTTCCTCGGCGGCATAATGGCGGTCATGCCCTCAGATGTGAACACCGCCGGCGCGGACCGTCAGCCCGGAGCAGCGAGCCCGGTTCCGTCGCTGGTCAATCTGCGTGACCTCGGCGGCTGGGCCGCCGCGGACGGTCGAACGGTCAAGGCCGGGCTGCTGTACCGGTCGGCCGATTTCCGGGCCCTCTCCGCTGACGACGTGCCGGCCTACGAGGCGCTCGGTGTCCGCACGGTCTACGACTTCCGTTCGGCGGGCGAACGGGACGCGTCACCGGACCCGACGTTCGACGGCGCCACCACCGTGGGACTCGACGTGCTGGCCGACTCGTCGATGGCGATTCCCGCCAACCTCGCCGAGTTCTTCTCCGACCCGGCGCTGGTCGCCAAGGCGGGCGAACAGCTGAGCGGAGGTCGGGCGGTCGACGCGATCCGATCGACGTACCGCGATCTGGTGACGCTGCCCAGCGCGCGGGCCGCTTACCGTAGCTTCTTTGGTGGTCTCGTCGAGGCCGGCGGCCCGTCGCTGTTCCACTGCACGGCAGGCAAGGACCGCACCGGTTGGGCGGCGGCCGCGTTCCTGACCCTGCTCGGCGTCTCCCGTGACGACGTCCTGACCGACTACCTGCTCACCAACGACCGGCTGGTCCCGTCGCTGCAGCCGATCTTCGACAAGTTCGCGGCCGCCGGCGGCGACCCCGACCTGCTGCTCCCCGTGTTCGGCGTCCGCGAGGAGTTCCTCGTGGCCGCGTTCGACGAGGTCGACACGACGCACGGGTCCATCGAGTCGTACTTCGGCGATGCGCTCGGCATCGACGCCGACGCTCAGGCGGCGCTCCGCGAGACGTATCTGGCATGACACCGGGGCGCGCGCGAATGGTGTCGGCCGCCGCCGAGCTCATCGCACGTCACGGAGTGGCGGGAACGTCGATCGGCGATGTGCTGTCGGCCGACGCACCGCGCGGCAGCGTCTACCACCATTTCCCCGGTGGACGCGAGGAGGTGATCGGGGCCGCCGTCGAGCACGGTGCGACTCGAGTGGACGACGTGATCGGTCCGGGCACGAGAGAATCACCGTCGGACGCGGTCGCCGACCTCGTCGCCATGTGGCGCCGCATTCTCACCGACTCCGAGTTCGCGAGCGGGAGCACAGTCGCCGCCGCGGCGACCGCACGGTCGAGGTCGCCCCAGGTGGCCGCGGTCGCGGCCGAACGCTACCGACGGTGGGAGCAGATGCTCGCCGTGAGCCTCCGCGCCCGCGGATTTGACGTGGAAGAGGCGCACTCGGTGGCGCTCACCGTGCTCGCGGCATTGGAGGGCGCGGTGATCCTGTGCCGCGCGGAACAGAGCCTGGAACCCCTCGACAGGGTCGCCGACCAGCTGGAACGGCTGGTGAGTTCGCCTGCGTCCCGGTGAATTCGGGCAAGGCGATCAGTGCGGCTGGTGACTCCGGGGTAAGTTCTTGTCCATGGCTGTCTCTGCAAGTACTGAATTCGACATCGACGCACCGCCGTCGGTCATCATGGAGATCCTCCTCGACGTCGAGTCCCTGCCGGAATGGTCGGGACCGCACAAGTCGGCGAAGATCATCACCGAACACGAGGACGGAAGCCCGGCACGTGTCGAGGCCTCGGTCAGCGCCGTCGGCATGACCGACGACCAGGTCCTGGACTACACGTGGACCGAGAACTCCTGCTCCTGGAGCCTGGTGGAGAGCTCGCAGCTCAGCGAGCAGCAGGGCACCTACACCGTCACCCCCAAGGGCGACGGCTCGCACGTGAAGTTCGACCTCAGCGTCGAGCTCAAGATCAAGCTGCCCGGCCTGATCGTCAAGCGTGCGCAGAAGATGGCCGTCGACACCGCCAAGAAGGGGCTCACCGACGAGGCCAAGCGCCGCGCCTGAGCGAACCCGACCGCCGAGAGGCCGCCGAGACACTCCGTCTCGGCGGCCTTCTTCGTCTCTGCTGAGCCTGGTCTCGGGGCCATGTCGGCGAGATAACGATTCATGGCACATAGCGGTCGTCGTTGTGGCGCAGGTAACCTCATCGTTGGGGTGAATGAACGACGACAGCGCTGGCGCGCAGAAGGACTACCGTGCGTATTTCCACTGGTCATAAAGGTATTCGGGTTCTCTTCGCAGGAATGGCGTGCGGTGCGGCGTTCGGTGTGATGGCGCTTCTCGGCGGAGGGGACGCGA
>JASLJL010000397.1 GCA_030152405.1 Gordonia sp. (in: high G+C Gram-positive bacteria)
AGTGCGCGGTGAACCCGACGGTGAACACCAGGACGGCGGGGACCGTGCAGATCGCGCGGACCCCCAGCGGCCAGGCGGCGCCGAGCGCCACCAGCGTCCAGACGAGAGCCGACCAACGCTGGGTGCCGGCGACGAGCGATCCGAAGCCGTCGGAGTTCGCCGCCGCGAGCCCCCACCGGCACGCGTACACGACCGCCACTCGGCCGAGGAACACGGCGAAGACGATCTCCGCCCATCCATGGTCGCCGGTCAGCGTCGAGTAGGCGACAGCCTGTACGGCGAGAACCACGGCGAGGGCCGCGGCGCCGAACGGACCGACGTCGCCGCTGCGCATCACCTGCCGTACGCGGTCGGGGTCTCCGTAACAGCCGAGTCCGTCGGCGGTGTCGGCGAGACCGTCCAGATGCATGCCGCGGGTCGCGAGCGCCAGCACGCTCACGACGAGCAGCCCGATGAGCAGGTCGGGCAGCCTGGTGTACGACAGCCCGAAGGCGACGGCCGCCGCGAGTGCTCCGAGCAGGGCCCCGACGACGGGGACCGCGGCGATCGCGGCGCCACCCGTCCGCCGATCCATCTCGGCGCGCGGTCGGGGGAGCGGTGCGACGGTCAGCCAGGTGACCGCCACATGCACGGCAGTGGCCGGATTAACCGCCATCGCTGACGCCGGCGTCGTCGAACGTCGCCATGTCGATCAAGACGTCGACCGCGGAGGCGACGATCGGCAGGGCCGTCAAAGCTCCGGTGCCCTCACCGAGGCGCATCGTCATGTCGACGATCGGGTCCAGGCCGAGACTGGACAGGGCGAAGTCGTGCGCGGGCTCGGTGGACCGGTGGCCCGCTCGCCACCAGGCCGACGCGCCGGGGGCCAACTGCTCGGCCACCAATGCCGCAGCGGTCGTCACGACACCGTCGAGCAGCACCGGCGTTCGACGCAGCGCGGCCTGGGCGTAGAAGCCGGCCATGGCGGCGATGTCGGGGCCCGCGACGGCGGCCAGCAGGGCGAGCGGCTCATTGCGCAGGCGTCGCCCGTGGCGCATTCCGTCGCGTATCGCGGCGGTCTTCCGAATCCAGGTGGCGTCGTCGATCCCGGTGCCGCGACCCACCACGACGACGGGTTCGCGGTCTGCGATGGAGCCGATCAGGACGGCGGCCGGCGTGGTGTTCCCGATCCCCATGTCGCCTGCGATCAGGAGGTCCGCCCCGGAGTCGACGAGTCGATCGGCGATCGCTCGTCCGGCGGCGACGGATCGCCGTGCCTCAGCGATCGTCATGGCGTCGCCGGTGCGGAGATCGCCACTCGCGCGCCTGACCTTGTACGACGAGGTCGCGCGGTGATCGGCGGGCAGATCGGCGTCCACCGACATGTCGAACACGTGGACGCTCGCTCCGGCACGGCGGGCCAACACGTTCACGGCGGCGCCGCCCGCGGCGATGTTGGCGACCATCTGAGCGGTCACCTCGGGAGGGAACGCGGACACACCGTTCTGCGCGACGCCGTGGTCGCCTGCGAACACCGCGACCGCGGGGGCGGTGAGTCGACGAGGGGGACTCTGGTCCTGACATGCGGACACCCACACGCCGAGGTCTTCGAGGAGACCGAGTGCACCGGGCGGTTTGGTGAGAGTCAGTTGACGGGCGCGTGCCGCGTCTGCGGCGGCCTGCGACGGCGGGTCGATCGCCGGGAACACCTCGGCGTCCACCCCGTCCGGCAGCGAGGCGCCCGCGAAGGACGCGGTCGATGCGATGGCTTCCGGGAAGGGCGTGACCGGCACGGGGACCAGCGGCGCCGCCGGATGGTCGGACGCGTCGACTGTGGACTCGGCGGCCCGGGCATCGGTCGATGCGGGCAGTTCGAGGACCCGTCCCGCGACGACGAGCCGAACGCTCTCGCAGACGGCGGCGACGAGCGCGTTGGCGCGACCGATCTCATCGGCGAACCGTCGCCCGACCGCGGTCGGAGCGACGACGGACATGCCGACTTCGGGACTCACCACGACCACGTCGGATGCGTGCTCGGCGATGGCCGCGCACAGATCATGGACGGCGTCGTCGATCGTGGCCGCCGCGTCGTCCCAGGCCTGCGCGTCGTCGAGCAGGCGGGTGACCCAGGTGCCGAGGTCGTCGATCAGTACCGGCGACTCCGGATCCAGCCGCATCTCGGCGGCCGGGTCGTTGGTCTCGACGGTCAGGAAACGGTCACCGCGCTGCGCCAGGTGCGCCGTCACGCGAGCCCGCCACTGGGCGTCTGAGGTATCCGCCGACGGCCCGGTGGCCAAGTATCGGGGACGGTCGGCCGAGGCGAGGAGGTTCTCGGCGTGCGCGGACTTTCCCGAACGGATTCCGCCCAGGACGAGATACCGCACGTCAGACCTTGTCGCCGAGCTTGGTCTGCGGCTTCGGCGCACGCATCACGCGCAACTGCATGGCGCGAGTGAACGCGTACCAGCCGAGGCGGAAGCTCGTCTCCTGGGTGTCGGGGTACCTCTCGCGGACGCGCTTGTTCACCATGCGGCCGAGGAACACGGAGTCGATCGCCATGAACACGACGAAGACCAGCAGCATGAGATTCGCGATCGCGGCGAACTTCGGCACCATGATCGCGACGATCAGCAGGATCGCGAACGGCATGAACAGGCCGGCGAAGTTGCGGCGGGAGTCGACGAGGTCGCGGGTCATCTTGCGCACCGGACCCTTGTCGCGGGCCATGAGGAACTTCTCATCGCCCGCCATCATCTTCTCGCGCTGGTCGACGCGGGCCTGACGGCGCTCGGCCGACAGCGCTTTCCGGTCGTCCTTGCTCATCGTCTTCTTGAGCGCCTTCTTGCGCTCGCGGGCCTCCGCGCGTGTGGTGGGCGGCGGGGCGGCGGGACCGCGGCGCTTGCTCTCGGCGTCGCGACGCTTCGGGGTGGGACGGCCCTTGCCGGGCGTCGGCTCCGCCTTCGCCGGGGACTCGTCGGGGGCGGGCACCGCGGGAGTCGACGCCGTGTCGTCGGCGGTGTCGTCGGTGTCCGTCGCAGCAGGCTTCCAGGGCAACTTCACACCATCGAGACTAGGCGATGACCGGCTCGCGTCCGCTAGCGGGCGCTACTCTTCGGCCCATGTGCCCCAGCGCCGAGACCCGCTCGCTGAGCGTCGTGATCGCACCGGACGAGTTCGGAGGGACGTTGACGGCGTCCGAAGCCGCGAAGGCGATCGCCGAGGGATGGCGGTCGGCGCGTCCGGGCGACCGTCTGACGCTGCTCCCGCAGTCGGACGGCGGTCCGGGATTCGTCGACGTCCTGCACGACGCCGGGGTGGTCGACGTGGAGGTCGTGGCCGTGGCGGGGCCTCTCGGCGATCGCGTCGACGCATCGATCGGAGTCGGCCCGGACGACACGTTCTATCTCGAAGCGGCACAGGCCTGCGGGCTCGCGCTGCTGGGGCGTCCGCCCAGTCCGGAGACCGCGATGGCCGCCTCGACGTCCGGGGTCGGCGAACTCCTCCGGCACGCGGCGGCCGCGGGCGCGCGCCGGATCGTCGTCGGTCTCGGTGGAAGCGCGACGACCGACGGGGGCCGCGGTGCACTGGAGGCGCTCGGGGGAGTGGACGCGGCGCGGGCCCGGCTGCAGGGGCTCGACCTGATCGTCGCCTCGGACGTCGACAACCCGCTGCTGGGCGCGGCGGGCGCCGCCACCGTATTCGGGCCGCAGAAGGGCGCCGACGAGGTCACCGTGCGGGCCCTGGAGGAGCGACTGCGGGCATGGGTCGGGACGCTCGGCGACGGCGTCGCCGAATCGGCGGGCGCGGGCGCGGCCGGAGGTCTCGGCGCCGCATTGCTCGCCGTGGGCGGGCGGCGCAGAGCAGGTGCGGACGTGGTCGCCGAGGCGACCGACCGCGCCGACGTGATCGCGCGCGCCGACCTGGTCGTCACCGGTGAGGGCAGGTACGACGAGCAGACCGCGCGCGGGAAGGTCGTCGCCGGGCTCGCGGCGGAGGCCCACGGCACACCGGTGATCGTCCTGGCCGGTCAGGTGCGCGGAACTCCGTCGATCGACGGAGTCGCGCTGGTGCGGTCGGTCAGCGACGTCGCCGGGTCGACCGCCCGGGCGATGGCCGAGCCCCATGCGATGTTGGCGGGCACGGCCGCGCGGGTGGCGTCGGACCTCGCGAGCATCCGGGGCATGATGCGGGAATAGCGGAGGAACGAGTACCGTTGAGGCAGTCAGACCGTCAACACACGTGATCGTCGTGTCTGCGGTTCGACGACAGACGTATCCCGGTTCGCTCGTGCAGACGCGGCCGGCGACATGAGGAGCGCCCATGACCGTTCAGAACGAAACCACCGACACCGGTGTCCTGCTCAGCGACACCGCGGCAGCCAAGGCCAAGGCCCTGCTCGACCAGGAGGGCCGCGACGATCTCGCACTGCGCATCGCCGTGCAGCCCGGCGGTTGTGCCGGTCTTCGCTACCAGCTGTTCTTCGACGACCGTCAGCTCGACGGCGACGTCGTGTCCGACTTCGGCGGCGTGAAGCTGGCCGTCGACCGCATGAGCGCACCGTACGTGCAGGGCGCGACGATCGACTTCGTCGACAGCATCGAGAAGCAGGGCTTCACGATCGACAACCCGAACGCCACGGGCAGCTGCGCCTGCGGAGACTCGTTCAACTGATCTCCTAGCGACAAGCCGGTTCGTCCGGCCGTCGAGCGGAGTCGAGATGTGGCCGCGACCCCACCCGGGGTCGCGGCCACATCTGTCTCGACTACCGTGAGACAGATGTTCACAGCCGTCTGCGGGTCGCTTGCGACCGATCATCTGATGAAGTTCTCCGGCAAATTCTCCGACCAGTTGGTGGCCGACCAACTCGAACACATCTCCCTCAGCTTCCTCGTCGAAGACCTGGTGATGCACCGTGGCGGCGTCGGCGGCAACATTGCGTACGCCCTGGGCGTTCTCGGCAACCGGCCGCTCCTGGTCGGCGCGGCGGGCAAGGACTTCGACGAGTACCAGGGCTGGCTCACCGACCACGGTGTCGACTGCCGAGGTGTCCGCCGGTCGGAGACCAAGCACACCGCGCGATTCATGTGCACCACCGACGAGACGATGGCGCAGCTCGCGTCGTTCTACGCCGGTGCCATGACCGAGGCGGGCGACATCGATCTCCTCGAGGTGATCGGCGCGGGTGACCGCCCGGACATCGTGTTGATCGGAGCCGACGACCCGGCCGCGATGGTGCGCCACACGCAGGTCTGCCGGACCGCCGGGATCCCGTTCGCGGCCGATCCGTCGCAGCAGCTCGCCCGCCTCGACGGCGACGCCGCTCGCACGCTCATCGACGGCGCGGCCTACCTCTTCACCAACGAATACGAGTGGGGACTGCTGAAGCAGAAGACCGGCCTCACCGACGACGACATCGCCGGGATGGTCGGTGTCCGCGTCACGACCCTCGGCTCGAAGGGCGTCGACATCATCGACGCCGACGGCGCCGTGACCCACGTCGACGTGGTCCCGGTGAACGAGCAGGTCGACCCCACCGGTGTGGGCGACGGCTTCCGGGCTGGCTTCCTCACCGGGCTCGGCAAGGACCTCGGTTTCGAGCGCTCCGCACAGCTCGGTGCGATGGTCGCGACCCTCGTCCTGGAGTCCGACTCGACCCAGGGCTGGACGTGGGACGCCGACGCAGCTCACGCCCGCTTGGCCGCCGCGTACGGCCAGGAATCGGCCGACGCCATCCGCGCTGCCCTCAACTAACGAAGCAGGCGAGGCGAAACACTTCCCGAGCCCTCCGCAGCGAGCCGCCAGGCGAGCCCGCGAGGACTGCCGAGGGAAGTGTTTCGCCTCGCCTGCTGGCGTACGGCGTAGAGGCGGACCGTGCCTACAGCCGAACCGGGTAGTCGTGATCCTCGATCTGAGGATCGATGGTGCCGTCGACGAAGATCCCGTACCAGAGCATGAAGCACAGCACGGTCCAGATGCGGCGGCTGTTGTCGACGTCGCCGCGGCGGTGCTCCTCGAGCATCTGCATGACGAACTTCTTGTCGAAGACGTGATCGGTGTCGGACGTCGAGATCAGTTCGCGCGCCCAGTCGTACATCTCCGTGCCGGCGAGCCAGTGACGCAGTGGGACCGGGAAGCCGAGCTTCCGACGATGCAGGACGTGCGGCGGCACGATTTGCTCGAGCGCCTTGCGGAGGGCGTACTTGGTGGTGTCGTGGCTGATCTTCTCCTCGAACGGGAGCTGCTCGGCGACCGCGAACACCTCTTTGTCGAGGAACGGCACACGCAGTTCCAGCGAGTGCGCCATGTTGATCTTGTCGGCCTTGACAAGGATGTCGCCGCGCAGCCACGTGAACAGGTCGAGGTGCTGCATCCGCGTCACCGGATCCATGCCTTCGCTCATCTTGTAGATCGGCGCGGTCACGTCCTGGTGCATCCAGTCCTCGCGGAAGGTGCGCAGGACGGCGCGCAGCCGAGCGTCGTCGAAGCTGCGGGCATTCCCGTAGTAGCGCTCTTCGAGGCTCAACGAGCCGCGGTGCAGGAGACTCTTGCCTCGCGTGCCCTCGGGGATGCGGTCGGAGATCTTCCCCGCGAACCGGCGGAGGCCGGGGGAGAGCTTGTCGAACGACTTGAGCGACAGCGGCTCCTTGTAGATGGTGTAGCCGCCGAACAGTTCGTCGGCGCCTTCACCGGACAGCACCACCTTGACGTGCTTGCGCGCCTCCGCGGCCACGAAGTACAGCGGCACCAGCGCAGGGTCGGCCACCGGGTCGTCGAGGTACCAGATGATCTTCGGCAGGGCCTCGATGAACTCGCGCGGCGAGACGACCTTGACGATGTGGCGTGCGCCGATCGCTTCCGCGGACTCCGCGGCGACGTCGACCTCCGAGTAGCCTTCGCGCTCGAATCCGGTGGTGAAGGTGATGAGGTCGGGATTGTGCTGGATCGCCAGTGCGGCGATGGCGGTCGAGTCGATGCCGCCCGACAGGAACGAGCCGACGGTCACGTCGGCGCGCATGTGCTTGGCGACGGAGTCGCGCAGCACGTCGGCGATCTCGTCGTACCGCTTCTGCTCGCTGCCCGCGGAGAACGGGCGCACCGGGAACGTCGGCGCGAAGTAGCGGGTCACCCCCGGCGCGGAACCCGGACGTAATGTGGCGTAGCACCCGGACTCGAGGCGAGTGATGTTGCGATGCAGCGTCTCCGGTTCGGGGACGTACTGGAGGACGGTGTAGTGCTCGATCGCGCGGTCGTCGAGCCCGGCGTCGAGGTCGAGGCGTTCGAGGATCTCGAGCAGACTCTTCTTCTCGCTGCCGAACGCGGTGCCGCGGTCACTGGTGGCGAGGAACAGCGGCTTGATGCCGAACTGGTCGCGTGCGAGGAACAGTTCGCGCTTCTCGGTGTCCCACACCGCGAACGCGAACATGCCGCGCAGCTTGCGGACCACGTCTGGTCCCCAGTGGTGGAAGCCCGCCACGATCGACTCGCCGTCGCCCTCGGTGCGGAACTCGGTCCCGAACTCCCGGGTGAGCTCGGCGCGGATCTCGAGGTAGTTGTAGATCTCGCCGTTGAAGACCAGTGCGTACCGTTCGGTGTTCTCCGGCGGTCCCCAGCGCAGCGGCTGGTGAGAGTGCTCGATGTCGATGATCGACAGACGGTTGAAGCCGAGGACGATGTCGTCGTCGTGCCAGGTGCCGGGCTCGTCGGGACCGCGGTGGCGCATGCAATGCGCCGCGGACGCGATCAGTTCGGCGTCCGGCCCCGCAGTGCCGTCACTGGTGAGCATTCCGAGCAAGCCGCACACGCTGACTGGCCTCTTTTCACATCGATTGCAGGTCGTGGTGCGAGAACCTGTCCCGCGCCGCGTCTACTATGCCGCAGAAGCGTCTCCGGGTGCGACATCCGACGGCGTGCGTGAGGGCAAT
>JASLJL010000162.1 GCA_030152405.1 Gordonia sp. (in: high G+C Gram-positive bacteria)
CAGGGCGACGACCTCGTCGGAGTCCACCGTTCCACCCGAGGCCAGCCGCAACGCCAGGGTGAACGCGGCGACGGCCCGCTGCCGATGGATCGGGACGTCGTTGGTCGGCGTCGCCATCGGCACCCCGGCCGAGGAGAACGCACGACGCAGCGCGGGAAGCGCGCGGGGAACCGACCGGACGATCACCGCCATGTCCGACCACGGCACCCCGTCGAAGAGATGTGCACGTCGAAGCATGTCGGCGACGGCGGTCGCCTCCTTGGCCGCGGAGGAGAACACCTGGACGGTCGCGTGCCCCTCGTCCGGCGCGGACGCCGAGCTCGGGAACGGGTGAGGTCGGGATCCGGCGAGCCTCGAGGTGAGGGCGCGGGTGACCGCGTTGACTCGCGCACGACTGCGATGGTCGACGTCGAGCACCACGTCGCGAAGTCCGTCGGCCGCCAGGCCGTCGGCGAACCTCGGGCTGGCTCCGCGGAACCCGAAGACCGACTGGTCCGTATCGGCCGCGATCACCGTGGAGTCCGATCCGGTCCCCAGTGCTTCGATCAGCCGTGCCGCCTGTGGGTCGAGGTGCTGCGCGTCGTCGACGAGCAGATGTCGGATGCGCAAGCGCTGCGCGGCGAGCAGACCGTCGTCGGTCGCGAACGCCGACAACGCCGACCCGATGAGTTCCGCGGCGTCGACGGCGGTGGCGCTGGCGAGCGGCGCATCGAGCCCGACTGCCCCGCGCAGCAGCATGCCCTCCTCGTACTGGCGGTAGGCGTAGCCCGCGGCGACCCATTCGGGCCGATCGTGTCGGCGGCCCAGCTCGGCGAGGTCTTCGGGTCCGAGCCCGCGTTCGGCGGCCCGCATCAGCAGATCGCGCAGGGCCTGCGCGAACCCGTCCGTCGTCAGCGCCGGACGCAACGACGCGGGCCAGTAGTGCGCGCCGTCTTCCACGTCGCCGGCGAGGAGTTCTCGCAGCACGACGTCCTGCTCGGATCCGGTCACCAGGCGGGGCGGCGGGTTTCCGTGTGCCTGTGCCTGCAGCCGAAGCACCGCGAACGCGTAGGAGTGCACGGTCCGGACCAACGGTTCGCGGAGCGCGCCGCCGAGCCTGCCGCCCGCCGACAGGACGCGGCGGGTGATCTCGTCACGCAGGGTGGTCGCCGCTCGCCGGTTCGCGGCCAACACCAGCACCGACTCCGGATCGGTCGCCGGATCGAGCAGACGGGCGACGGCGGCGTCGACGATCAGCGCCGTCTTGCCGGTGCCCGGTCCGCCGTGCACTCGGTAGGGGTGCCACGGCCGGGCCGGATCGGCGACGTGCGGTCCGCTCAACAGCTGCGACACGTGCTCCGGCCACGACCTCCCGTCCCCGCGGGTGGACGCCTGCGGGGCGATCAGTCGGGTGTCGGGGCGAGCCATGCACACATGGAACCACGACGCTCCGACAATGCTCCGACGGGTTCGCCGTGCGTGGATCCCCCGTACGTAGAGTGGCGGCATGAACGACGCCGCTGCCCGCGCGCAGGCGATGCACACTCACCTCTTCGGACCGGACGATCCGAACGCGCCGATCGTCCTCGCCTTGCACGGTCTCACCGGACACGGTGGGCGATGGAGGTTCCTGGCGGCCGACCATCTGCCCGACGTTCGGGTCGTCGCACCCGACCTGCTCGGGCACGGCGCCAGCTCGTGGGAGCCGCCGTGGGCGATCGCCGACCAGGTGGCGGCGCTGTCCGCGGTCGTCGACGAGCACGTTCCGGCCGGACGACGCGCGGTGATCGTCGCGCACTCGTACGGCGGCGCGGTCGCGATCGCTCTCGCGCACGCGCGCCCCGATGCGATCGCGGGTCTGGTCCTGCTCGACCCGGCGCAGGGCCTCGAGCCTGCGACCGCCCGCGAGTACGCCGAGTCGTCACTCGCCCATTGGGGCTACGCGGATGCGCGGGAGGCCGCCGCCGCGAAGCGGATGGAGGGATGGGCGGAGGTTCCGACGCACATCCTCGACGTCGAGATCGACGAGCACCTCGTCCCCGTCGAGTCGGGTGTCGCGTGGCGAGTGTCGGCGCCGGGCGCCGCGGTCGCGTGGAGCGAGATGGCCCGCCCGTTCCGCCTGCCGCCCGCCGGACTCCGAACACACCTCGTCGTGGCAGACCGCGTCGACCCGCCGTTCGTGGTTCCCGAGCTCCTCGCCGCCTGCGCCGCGGAACGAGCGGACTCGGTCACGGTTCATCACGTGGACACCGAGCACATGGTGCCGTTCCTCGCTCCGGACGTCGTCGCACAGCTGACCCGCGACCTGCTCGGCGATCTCTGACGATGGCCGCCGTCACCGAGGAGCAGGTCGAGGCGGTCCGTGCTCTAGTCGCGGCCATCCCGGCCGGCCGGGTCCGGACCTACGGCGACCTGTCCACCGAGGTCGGGCTGTCGAGCCCGCGGATCGTCGGGTGGATCATGCGGACCGATTCCGCGGATCTGCCGTGGCATCGGGTGGTGCCGGCGTCCGGTCGCCCGGCCGCCGGACTGGCCGCCCGTCAGCTCGCGAAGCTCAGGGCCGAAGGGGTGCCGATCGTGGACGGTCGGATCGTGATGGCGACCGCGCGGGTCTCGTGACAGGCCGACAGACGGCGGTCTAGACCATCATCCGGACGAGGTCGACGACGCGAAGCAGCCCAGGCAGCGCGCCCGCCGTCGACCGCGGATGCATCGCATGGACGGCGAGGCGGAACATGGTGGCGCGCAACATCATCTGCGACCACTCGGGATGCTCCGACCAGCGCTCGACGAGATCGTCCTCCGCGCCGCCCCACGCGAGGGCGTCGACGACGATCACCGCGGACGCCCAGGGCGCCGGACGCCAGTACGGGACCACGTCGGTGATGGCCGGCGCCGCGGCGCCTGCGAAGAGCACGGTGCCGAACAGGTCGCCGTGGACCAGCTGCGACGGCAGGTCGACGGGGCGGCGGAAGCCGGCCAGCGTCCTGAGCTCGGCCAGGCTGCGGAGACCGTCCTCGGTCTCCGGTTCGGGCATCCCGGCCGCACGTGCGGACCGCAGCGGCGTGTCCTCCCACGCCGCCCGGTCGGCCGCGATGAACACGTCGACGTCGGTGAACGGCGCGGCAGGCGGCTGCAGCAGGAATCGGGGACGCTCGAGTTTCGCGGTCGCGGCGTGCAGGCGATCGGCGACGGCGAGGACCTCGTCGTATCGGGGCTCCGGACTGCCGGCCACATAGGTGTCGGCACGCCAACCGGACACGACGTATCGGCCGTCCGTCGCGCGGATCGGCCGCGCGATGCGCATGCCCTCCACGTAGAGGTTCTCGCGGGCGGTCGCCGACCAGGCGGCACGCGCCCGATCCGGAACCAGCGTCAACACCACTTCGCCGACCCGCCAGCCGACGCCGTCCATCGCGATCGGCGGATGCGCGGTCAGTCCGAACGTGGTCAGAACCTGCGCGGGCGGTTCGACGATGGTGGTCACGAGGCCAGACTACCCACGCGATCGCTGGTTATCGTGCAGCGACACCACGTGACGAACGTCAGCTCGCTTGTGTCGCAAAGCGCTTCGCCGACCGCTCCCGAGCCTTCTGCGCCTCGATCTCGCGGTCTTTCGGCGGTGCGGCGGTGGTCAGCTCGTCCATGAGCCGTCGCGTGACCTCGGCGATCTCATCGACGGCCCGGTCGAACACCTCCTGGTTGGCCTGGCTCGGCGAGTTGTAGCCCGACACCTTGCGGACGAACTGCAGGCTGGCCGCCCGCAGCTCCTCGTCGGTGACCGCGGGCTCGAAGTTGAACAGGGGTTTGATGTTGCGGCACATGCGGCGATCTCCTTCATCCGGCGTCGGTCGTCTGCATCCATCGTGCCTCGACCGCCGCCGCATCGGAACCCCGCCGACGACAGATCAGTACACGGGCATCGAGGGGTCGACTGTCGACGCCCACGCGGCGATCCCGCCGCCGAGGTGGACTGCATCCTCGAATCCGTTGCGGTGCAACGCGCTGAGCGCCTGTGCCGACCGGATGCCGGTCTTGCAGTAGAGCACTATCCGACGATCGTGCGGCAGATCCCCCAACGCTCGACCGGACAGGACGTCGTCGAGCGGGATCAGCGCGGCGCCGCCGATCCGGTTGATCTCGAATTCGACGGGCTCACGGACGTCGATCACGGCGGGCGGAGTCTCCCCTGCGAGTGCATCGCGCAGTTCGGCCGGCGTCCAGGTGGCTCCGTCGGCCGCAGCGGCGGCGTCGTCGGACACGACGCCGCAGAACTCGTCGTAGTCGATGAGCGCGGTGATCTCGGCGCCCGAGGGGTCCCGCTCCACCCGCACGGTCCGGTACGTCATCGCGAGCGCGTCGTAGATCATCAGCCGCCCGAGCAGCGAGTCGCCGAGGCCGCAGATGAGTTTGACGGTCTCGGTCGCCATGATCGAGCCGATCGACGCGCACAGGACCCCGAGCACTCCACCCTCGGCGCACGACGGGACCGACCCCGGCGGCGGCGCCTGCGGATACAGGTCCCGCAGATTCAAGCCCCGGCCGTCGGGAGCGTCCTGCCAGAACACCGACACCTGGCCGTCGAACCGATAGATCGAGCCCCAGACGACGGGGCGGCCGGCGAGGACCGCCGCGTCGTTGCAGAGGTAGCGGGTGGCGAAGTTGTCGGCGCCGTCGACGATCACGTCGTACTGCGCGAACAACTCCACCGCACCCGCGCCGTCCAACCGCCGATCGTGGACGATCACGTCGACGTGCGGATTGATCGCCGCGATCGAATCGCGGGCGCTGTGCGTCTTGTGTCGTCCGAGGTCGGCGACGCCGTGGATCACCTGTCGCTGCAGATTCGATTCGTCGACGGTGTCGAAGTCGATGATTCCGATGGTCCCGACACCCGCGGCAGCGAGGTAGAGGAGCGTGGGCGAACCGAGACCTCCCGCGCCGAGGACGAGCACTCGCGCGTTCTTCAGTCTGCGCTGACCGGTCACGCCGACGTCCGGAATGATGAGGTGTCGGCTGTAGCGCGCGATCTCGTCGCGGGTCAGATCGGCGCCCGGTTCGACGAGCGGCGGGAGACTCATTCCCCGTTGGTCGGGAACGGCCACGCGTTCGGCCTGCACACCAGCGAGCGGTCGGCCTTCATGTCGGGATCGAGCGCCAGGATGTCGCTGTTGGCCGTGCCGAAGGTCTGCTGCATCATGATCGGCGCGAGATCGCCGTCCTTCATGCAGGGCTTGTGATGCTCGTAGCCGATTCCGTGTCCGACCTCGTGGTTGACGAGGTACTGGCGGTAGGCGATGTCGTCGCCTGCGAACGCCGTCGCCCCGCGCACCCATCGGGCTTCGTTGAGCACGACGCGGTTGTCCGGCGGGTAGTAGCACGAGGTCTCGAGTTTGATCTGGTAGCCGCAGAGCTCGCGCGCGGTGTTCGTGGACGACAGCGAGATCCGCAGATCCGGCTCACCCGAGTCGATCCGCCGGAACGAGACCTTGCCGCCGCCGATCCAGCTGCGCGGATTCGCGAGCGTCGTGTCGACGATCTTCGCGAACGACTTGTCGCCGCTGTACTGGGTGGGATCGACGCCCTTCTCGACCTCGACGGTGTACGTGTAGACCTGCTGGCCGGTGCCCAGCTTGGCGCCGACGCCCTTCACGACGCGGTACTCGGTGCTCCCCTTGACGGTGAACGGCCCGCCCTCGGGCAGCGCGCCCGCGGGGAGCGCGTCCGTCTGGATGTCGCCGGTCGGTGCACCGATCGCGTGCGTCTCTTCGCTGACCTTGGTGTTGCGGGCATCGGGATCGGCGTCGGCGGTGTCGGCGCCGTTCGATCCACCGCCTCGGACGGTGACCACGAGCAGCACGATCGTCAGGACGGCGAGGACCGGGATGGCGTAAGCCCGCCAACCGTAGGTCTGCACGAAGCGTGCGAAGGGGTTCTGTGACGGCGACTCCTCGGTCGACTCCGTGTCGGCCGTCGGGTCCCACCGAGCACGCAGCGGCTGATCAGGCCGCGGGCGTCGGGGGCGGGTCGCCCCTGGGTCAGGTCTACCGGTCACGCCACAACTTTCTCACAGGTACCGTCTACTGTTCCGTAACCACCCCCGCGAGGCGGCCTACTGCCGAGTTCCGGGCGTGGTCGCGGGCGAGTACTCTTCAGTAATGCCGACAGCCAAATCCACCGTCGCCGCGGCGGGCTCGACCCCCGCGCCCAGTCGGGGCGGCACGCGCCTCCCGCGCAGCGCCCGTCGTCGACAGCTGATGGACGCCGCGAGCGAGATCTTCGTCGAACGCGGCTACCACTCGGCCGGGATGGACGAGATCGCCGTGCACGCAGGTGTCAGCAAGCCGGTGCTTTACCAGCACTTCCCGTCCAAGCTGGACATGTACATCGCCGTCGTCGACTCCCACGCCGAGAAGCTGGTCGCCGACGTCAACACGGCGCTCCTCACCACGACCGACAACCGCCAGCGTGTCCAGGCCGCGGTGCAGGCGTTCTTCGACTTCATCGACGACGACAACTCCGGCTACCGCCTCATCTTCGCGTCCGACGCGATGGACCCCGCCGTGATCCGCCGCGTCGAGGGAGCGACCGACGCCTGTGTGGACGCCGTGTACGGACTGGTCATGCAGGATTCGGGTCTCGATCCGCACCGTTCGAGGATGCTCGCCGCGGGACTCGTCGGCGCGAGCCAGGTGAATGCTCGCTACTGGGTCGAGGCCAACCGGCCCATCGACAAGAGCGCTGCCGTCGCCACCACCGTCGACCTGCTGTGGAGCGGACTGTCGGGCGTCCCCATGCAGGACGTCGGCCGCTAGCCGCAAACGAGAAGTCCCGCCGGGAGCCTCCCGGCGGGACTTTTGTATTCGGTTCGATGTGAGGCTGGAACGTGCGGCGTCAGGCGCCGAAGCCGACGCGCCGACTCTCCGCGCTGCCGACCTCCACGTACGCGATCTTCGACGACGGGACCAGGACCTTCGAGCCCTTCTCGTCGACGAGTTCCAGGACTGCGTCGGTCCCGGCGAGGGCGGCCGCCACCTTCGCGTGCACGTCGTCGCTCGTGGCCGTGGTGTTCACAGCCAGCTCTCGGGGGTTGTTGTCGATGCCGATCTTCACCTCAACGCTCATGGCGACCGACTCTACGCGAGATTCAGATCGGCCATCCGCTGCCCGTGCCGTTCGGCGATGGCGTCGAAGAACGACGCCGCGGTGGCCAGACTCGCGTCGCTCGCGAAGAGCAGATCCATCATCTCCTCCTCCTCGGCGAGCACCCACTGCATGTGAGTGATCGCCTCACCGAGCAGACGCCTGCCCCACAGGGTGAGGGGCGACCGCAGTGCCGGATCGGCGGCGATCGCCGCACGAACCTGCGTGACCGCGAACTCGGACGATCCGGTGCTCTCCATGACCGCCTTCATGACGGGCTGCGCCTCCACGGGCATCGCGTCGGCGAGCTCGGCGTAGAAGTCGGCGGCGAGACCGTCGCCGATGTACATCTTGACCAGCGCCTCGAGCCACGAGCTGGGCGTGGTGACGCGGTGGTACTCGTCGAAGACCTTCGCATGTCGGGCGACCGCGCCGTCCGGATCGCCGCCCACGCCGACGAGCTCGGCGGAGAGCTCCTCGAAGTGCCCCATCTCGGCGGCGATGAGCCGCGCGATCGCGATCCGGTCCGACGTCGACGGCGCCATCGCCGACTCGTCGATCAGTCGATAACAGGCCGCGAACTCGCCTGCGAGGAGGACTTCGTAGAGCTTGACGATGGCGTTCGACGTGTTCGACATGGGAGCAACAGTATGCAAGGCGGTACACTCGGGCCAGACGTGGGGAGAATCCCGCCGCTAGGGCGCCGAGTTCAACGGGTGCCGCCGGGCCAGACGACCGCGTCACACCTTGAGCGCGCACCGCAGATGCCACGCCGAGGGCCTGCCCCGCAGGACCCCGCGAAGCCGATGTGTGCGTGCACAGCACACGAGAGGCATACAACCGCACATGACAACCGACACCACTGTCGACGACTCGATCCAGACGACCATCGTCGACGAGGATCACCAGGCTCCGTCGTTCACCGAACTCGGCGTCCACGACTCGATCGTCGCCGCGCTCGCGGCCGACGGCAAGGAACGCACCTTCGCCATCCAGGAGTTGACGCTCCCCCTCGCCATCGCCGGCTCCGACCTCATCGGTCAGGCCCGTACCGGCATGGGCAAGACCTACGGCTTCGGCGTGCCGCTGCTGCACCGCCTGGTGACCGCGGAGGCGTCCGGCCTGCGCGCACTCGACACCACGCCCCGCGCGCTCATCATCGTCCCGACGCGCGAGCTGTGCGTCCAGGTGACCGAAGACCTCGAGACCGCGGCCAAGGGCGTCGACGTGACCCTCGCGGACGGCTCCGTCCGACCGCTGAAGATCACCTCCATCTACGGCGGCCGCCCCTACGAGCAGCAGATCGCCGAACTGCAGTCCGGCGTCGACGTCGTCGTCGGCACGCCGGGTCGCCTGCTCGACCTCGCGCAGCAGGGACACCTGGTGCTCGGCAAGGTCGCGATCCTGGTGCTCGACGAGGCCGACGAGATGCTCGATCTGGGCTTCCTGCCCGACATCGAGCGCATCATGGGAGCGCTCCCGACCGACCGCCAGACGATGCTGTTCTCGGCCACCATGCCGGGCCCGATCGTCACGTTGGCGCGCACGTTCCTGAACCGTCCGACCCACATCCGCGCGGAGCAGGCCAACGACTCCGCCGTCCACGAGCGCACCACGCAGTACGTGTTCCGGGCGCACGCGCTCGACAAGGCCGAGCTGGTCGCCCGCATCCTGCAGGCCGACGGACGCGGCGCCACGATGATCTTCACGCGCACCAAGCGCACCGCACAGAAGGTGGCCGACGATCTCGCCGAGCGCGGCTTCAAGGTCGGAGCCGTCCACGGCGACCTCGGTCAGGTCGCTCGTGAGAAGTCGCTCGGCAAGTTCCGCGACGGCACCGTCGACGTCCTCGTCGCCACTGATGTCGCCGCCCGCGGCATCGACATCGACGACGTCACCCACGTGATCAACTACCAGTGTCCGGAGGACGACAAGACCTACGTCCACCGCATCGGCCGCACCGGCCGTGCGGGCCGCACGGGCATCGCCGTGACCCTCGTCGACTGGGACGAGATGCACCGGTGGGAGCTCATCGACAAGGCCCTCGGCCTCGGCATGCCCGACCCGGTCGAGACCTACTCGACGTCCGATCACCTTCGCGAGGCGCTGTCCATCCCGGAAGACGCCGACGGGCGCGTCGAGGGCGCGCGCCAGACGTCGGAGGAGCGTCGCGAGGCTCGGGCCGACCGGCCCAAGCGCGAACGCACCCGCACCCGTCGTCGCACCCGCGGCGGACAGGCGTCCGACGCTCCGGCGACCGACGACAGCACCGGCTCCGCGGACTCGGTGCCTGCCGACGCCCCTGCCGCGTCCGAGTCGAGTGAGGACAAGCCGCGC
>JASLJL010000544.1 GCA_030152405.1 Gordonia sp. (in: high G+C Gram-positive bacteria)
GCCACGCGAGAGACACCCCCCGAGCCTTCACCTGGTACCAGGGCTGGACTCGGGTTTTAAGCCAGTCGATACCAGTATCGGCCACCGCCAACGAACCGCCCGTGCGAATCGTATTGAAGATCGAGAAGTCGAACGTGCCCGAAGACACCGTGGTCAACTCCCCGATCTTCCGATCTTTCAAGTCGAGCAGATCGTAGCGCCACGACTCTTCGCGGTGGTCAGACAGCGCCGCCACTTGCTCCGGCGTAAGGTCGATCATGCCTTACCACCCCGAACGATCTGGGAAACACTGTCATGGGGAGCGCCCAGCCAGATCGTACGAAGATCCGACCCGGTACCTGCCATGGTATCACCATCGAAGTAATCGACGGGTTCATCTGTGCGTGTAACCATGAGACTATCCCACCACACAGGAACAGTTTTTGACCCGTTCATAAGTCGCACGTGCAGTTCTCTTCCATCTTCGGGCATGGAGAACGTGACGGACAACCTGTAAGTACCAGGGACGTTGGGTGCGGCATCGGACATCGCCGCGTTCCATTCGGTTACGTTGGTGGCCCGATTGTAAAAATTAACCGTAATGCGACGTGCGGCAGGGTTTAGGTCCCCCGACTGCGCAGTCTCAAAATGAATAACGGCACTAATAGTGTACGTGACCCCGGGCTTCAATCCGAGTTGGGCTGTTGCCGTTCCTGCTGATGAAGTCCACGGGTACAGCGACGAATCGTGGTTTACATTCCCGGTGGAAGGGATGATCTTGACTGACTGATATCCGCTGTCCGACCAGGCATTGCTAAGTTCCGCAGTAGCAAAGGCCCCCGTGTTATACAGGTTTGCTTCCGTAATCCCGATCTGGTTTTCAAACGACGGGTTCCGGGCTAGGTTGGTCTGATAAACCACCGGGTCAAAATCCATCTCTTCGACGTTCGGGCGCGAAACCCGGGTGAGTTTCATCGACACAGACTCACCAGACCCGGTGCTAGCACCGCTGACCGACTCCACGGAGGTGTAGTAATGCTCACCAGACGGGCCACGGAAACACACCGGCGCGGGCATATCCACAATGTCTTGCAGGCGGTCGAGATCCGAGTCATCATCCCCGATGGACAGGAACGACAGGTCAATGGTGGACTCTCGGGCCTCGCCCGTGGTCTCCACCGGGTACAGACGGCCTGCAAACTGGTTCAGGGTCTTAATCCGGGAGAACGACCGCGTACGACTCGGGTTGTACCGGAACCTGGCCGACTCGGAGAAGTCCTGACCGGCGTTCAACCAGAACCATTTACCCGACAACGGCACTGTGATTACAACGATCTCGGATTCTGCCGCCGCTCCGAGATCCGTGAAAGTGACCACCTTGTAGACGGTCTCGGTACCAAGAGCAGGGACATAATCGGTGATGGCGCTGTTCAGCGGCACGTTACCGGCCACCAACTCGTAGGTTTCCCAGTCGATGGACCGCCAGACCTCATTGTAGACGGCGGTTCCGTCGTTGTCCCCGGGGGCGGGATTCTCGATGTTCACCAAAGCGGACCCGGTGTCACTGTCCGGGGTCACCACGACCACGGCGCGCGGGGGGAGGGCATACGAGACCGTGAAGTCCTTGATGTTCTCGGGTGACCACAGGCCCGACCCATCCTGCACCGAAACGCCCACCCGGTACGCGGTGTTGTTCTTGAGCAGAGTAGTGAGAGCCTGCTCGGTCGCGTTACCAACACCGGCTCGGGTTTCGAGTACATTCGCACCACCAGCAGAGTACAGGCGAACCTGGTACTGTGCCTGGTCCGATCCTTCCTCGTCGTAGTATTCCCAAGTGGCCGTGATACGGGAAGTCCCCACCACATCCTCGGGGTACGAAACAGCCGCTCCAGGACGCGCGGAGGTATCGAGAATGGCAGTGGCCGACCATGGGCTGTACTCCGGCGAAACCGCGTACTGTCCGTAGGTGCAAACTTCCCACTCGATGCGGGTGCCGTTGGTGAAGGTCCCAACGGGGAAAGTGTGCTGGCTGGCGGTGCTGGTCTTCTTTCCGGTGCTAACCCAGGACCCGCCGTCGACGCGGTACCGCAGGTTATACGCGGTCTGGTTGGTATCGTCGCGCGGGTTGTGTTGCCAGGTGAGAACCAAGGGTTCGTTAGCGTCAACGGTTACTGACGCCGGGGACAACTTGGTCGGGGCGCTCGGGTTGGTGAGCAACTGCACGACGTTGGACGCCCCGGAGAAGTCCGAGTACAGCGTGGGGGCATCGTCGTTGCTGTCCGCACCGTTCTGGGTCTTGAGCCAGTACGTGTGAGTCTTCGTGGCATCCGGGTTGGTGTGAGTCCACGAAGTGGCCGCGCCGGTCAGGAGAGCCAGCCGGGTGCCTTCCCGTACCCCGTTGGCCCCGTGCCAGACCTCGATGCCAGTGATCTTCTTGGCCGTGTTGGTCCAAGTGAGGGTGATGTCTGTGGTGCCCTTGGTCGCCTTGGGGGCGTTGGGCGCGCTGGGGGTGGTAGACCAGTAGTTGGAATAGGCGTACCCCGAGCCACCAGCGGAGTTAGTAGCCCGGACTCGCCAACGGTACTGATTATTCGCCTTGGTGGACGTGTTGGTGTACGACGTCGAAGTTCCGGACAGGGTCGCCATGGTGGACCAGGCGTTAGACACGATGTCCCACCGCTGGACTTCAACACTCGCGTATGGCTTAGTGGCCGAAGTGGCGTTGTTGTTGGTCCAACGGATAGTGTGAGACACATCCGAGGTCCGGGTGACAGTCACCGCAGACGGGGCGTCCGGCACCAGAGGCGGAGTGGTGATCGCCGGGGAGTTCACCCAACCGG
Source organism: Gordonia sp. (in: high G+C Gram-positive bacteria) (assembly GCA_030152405.1). Taxonomy (GTDB): domain Bacteria; phylum Actinomycetota; class Actinomycetes; order Mycobacteriales; family Mycobacteriaceae; genus Gordonia. Next base: position 2,820 of record JASLJL010000544.1, read on the forward strand.
AAGCGCCCGACGAGTTCACCGAGCGCACGCGCCACTGGTACTTCGTGTTGGGGGTAAGGCTGGACCCGGTGTACGAAGACGTAGTGGCAGACAGGTTCGAGGTACCGCCCCAGGTACCGTTCACCGCGCGCTGGATCTCCACGCGGGAGTACGGGGCAGACGAGGTGGGCTTGTTAGTCCACTTAACCGTGATGGACGTACTCGAACCCAAAGAAGCCGTGACGCTAGCCGGGGCGGCAGGGGATGAATATGGGCGCTGTCCAGTGGTAATCGACGCAGTTTCCGTGGCGGTGCCAGAGATAGCGTTAACACCGGTCAGAGACACTGAAACCGAAGTGGTTTTGGACCCGGTGTACGACGTGGACACCGAGTAAGTCTTGGTGGCCACCAAAGTAGTGCCGCCGCCCGACCCATGACTGATGTCCGCAGAACCAGAATAATTGACACTGCCGGACATCTTGGCGGTGTTCGTCGAATCGTACACCGACGCCTTGGTCTCGATGTAGAACTTGGCAGTAACCGTGACCGACGAGGTCCCCGTCCCGACAGAAGACGGGGACTGCGACAGGTCCACGCCAACGCGCATTCCGTTGCCACTGTCGTTATTAACCCAAGATCCCCATGAGATCGCCACGGCTACTTACCAACCTTCTGTCGAGACTTGCGGCGCAACTGCTTAAAGAACTCTACCACATCAGTCACCTCGGACAGTTCGTCCACAGGAATTTCGATGCTGTCGATGTAGATGTTCCCCTCGTCGTTGTACGTCTGGTCGACGTGGTCCGCCAGGGCCTTCATCGTGTCCCACTGGGACGGGTTCAAGATGGCCTCGGGCTTACCCGTCTTGTTCATGATCGTGGACAGCCCGGGCTGGAGCCAGCCGCCGTTATCGTGCAGGTACGGCATCGGATTAACGATACCCCCAAGATGTCCCTTGTGAACCTCGAAGTGCAGGTGCGTACCGGTAACGTTACCGGTTGCACCCTGCATGCCGATGCGCTGACCGCCCTTGACCTTGTCGCCGGGGCGCACCTTGACCGCGCTCATGCTCGGGTTGTGGCCGTAGTAGGTCCAGGTCTTGCCGTGATTCAGGACGATACCAATACCGGTACGACCGGTAATGGCGTTCCATCCGACCTTCTGGACAACACCGTCCATGGCGGCGTACGTGGGACCACCACCGGCGATATCAACACCGGCGTGGAAGGAACCCCAGCGAGGCCCGTACATCGACGTGAACGGACCCTTAGAGGGTCGGTGGAACTTACCGAGAGGACCGTCGTAGACTGCTCCGGAAGACCCGCCTTCCTCGGCGGGGAACTCCTTGTCCTTACCCCGAATCCAGGTGATGACGTTGTCCACGGTCTTCTCGACCAGATCGGCCACCGAATCGCCTAGCATGCCCCGGCCTCGCATAGACCCGGAAATGCCATTCTTGATTGGGTTAAGGATGAACTCGGCGGCGGAAGCCAAACCACCGCGCACCCACTCGGTAGCCTTCTTCCACCCAGCGGAAATCTTGTCCCCAAGCCAGGTGAACGGGTTTCCGCCCATCGGGAGCATAGCCTCGGAGGGGTTGTTACCCGCCGCGAGCGACAAGATCTCGGGGTTGGGGTTCTTCTTAGCACCCTCCCCAGCGAGCATCTCCTGGGTCTGCTTGGCGGTGTAGACGCGGCCCGGGTCCGAGAAGTTGACCAACTCGGGGCCTTCCTCACCGACAAGCGCCCAACCCTTCTTGGACCGACCGCCCTTAGCGTGTGCCGGGATGGTGGCCAGTTCGGGGAGTTCCGAACCACCAACCACCTTGCGCACTGCGTTAAGCGCCTTGCGCAATCCGTTATTGTACACCGTGCCGATCACGAAGTTGATCGGAGCGGCGGCGATGTTCTTGATTCCGTTCCAGATGTCCTTGATAGCGTCCACGCCCTTTTGGAACGCGGGGGACACCTTGTCCTTGATGAAGTTTCCGAGCGCCTGGAAGACGGGCTTAATGCCCTTGTTCCATACAGTGTCGATAGTGTTCTTGGCACCGTCGATGGCTGGCTTGATGGCGTTCTTCCACAGCCAGTTGAACACCGGACCGAGGGTGTTCTTAATGAAGTCCTTGATCCCGTTGAAGATCGGCTTGATTCCGTTGTTCCAGACACCGGAGATGAACCCCTTGATGCCTTCCCACACGGGCTTGATGACGTTGTTGTAGATCCAGTTGAACACCGGACCGAGCACGTTCTTGATATACCACTGGATAGCGGCGAAGATGACCTTGACGCCGTTTTCCCAGGCCCACTTGATGGCCTTGGTGATAGAGTCCCAAACCGGCTTGATGACGTTGTTGTAGAACCAGGTAAACGCAGGTGCCAAGACCTTCTGGATGAACCACTTTACCGCGAGGAAGATAGTCTCGATGACTGCCCAGGCGATCTTGATTGCGCCAGAGATCGCGGTCCACACCGGCTTAACAACGTTGTTGTACAGCCAGTTGAACACTGGGGCCAGCACGTTGTTAATGTACCACTGGATAGCGGCCCAAATCGGCTTGATGACGTTGTCCCACACCCAACCAATAGCCGCACCGATGGCGTCCCACACGGGCTTGATAACAGACTGGTAGAGCCAGGTCCACACCGGCACCAAGATGTTGTTGATGTAGAACATCAGGGCGTCCCAAGCGGGCTTGATCACCGAGTTCCAAACCCAGCCAATTGCCGCACCAATTCCGTCCCATGCAGGCTTGATAACGGAGTTCCACAGCCAGGAGAACGCGGGCGCGATGGTGTTGGTGATGAACCCGACCAGTGCGTCCCAAACGGGCTTGATGACGGCTTCCCACATCCACTTTGCGCCGTCTGCAATCACCTTCCAGGCGGCGTTCACGAAGTCTCGGAACCAGCCCACTTTGTTGTAGGCAACGATCAGTCCAGTGACCAGTGCGGTGAGCACCGTAACGATGACACCAATCGGGTTGGCCTTCATGGCGGCGTTCAACAGCCACTGCGCGGCGGTAACACCGGACATCGCGGACTTCACCGCGTTAAAAATCATCAGGCCCTTGACTGTAGCCACGTAAGCGGCCATCCCGGCCACCAGAGGCACGAAGGCGTCCTTGTACTGCCAGAGGCTCTGGAAGAACTTAACCAGACCATCGAAAGCCGGGAGGGCCTTGTCCACGACGAAGCCCATGACTTCGGTGATCGCGGGCAGGAACCGCGCGGCCATCTCGGTAGTGATATCACCCCATTTGGCCTTAGCCACCTGCATTTTGTGAGCAAAGGTGTCCGATTCCTTATTGAAGTTGCCCTGCGCGTCGCCGGACTGCTTCATCAGAAGGTTCTGGATAGCCAGGGCCTTAGCGTTACCTTCAATCTTGGGCATCTTGCCCGCTTCGGCTTTGGCCAGCGCATTGGACGCGGTGGTCAGGCCCATCTGCGCGCGCTTGGCTTGGTCCGAGTCTTTGCCGTACTTTGCTGTTACCTCGTTGAGTCGCTTCTGCGCGAGTTCAACCTTGGTACGGGCATCAGCGATTTTCTGTGCGTCCTTGACCGGCTTCACCAATTCCGCGCTCATAGCCTCGGCTTCCACCTTGGCGGCGGACATCGTAATGCCGTACTTCTCGATGGGGTCCATCTCGCCCTTAAGGGTGGAAGAGATAGCCTCCACGGCTTCACGAGTGGTGCCGCCAAACATCGAGGACAGATCAGCACCGAGTTTAATCAGTTCGTCGGTCTTACCAGCCAACTGATCCATCGGCGTTCCGGCGTTCTTCAACTGGGAGCCGATAAGGGTCCCCAGTTCATTGTATTCGTTGCGGGTCAGGCCAACACTGGTTTGGGCGTCCTTGGCCCAATCGTGCATGGTCTTCGAGTTGTTCTTGAACACCGAATCGATGGCACCAATGGATTGTTCGAGGTCGCCTGCGTCGTTGATCGACTTGGTGAAACCCTGAACAATCCCCTGGATGGACACTCCAGCGGCAAGACCGGCGATGGCACCCTTGAAGGCAGAGGAGAATCGTCCGCCGCTCTCCTTACCACCCTTCTCGGACTTTCGCTCGGCGTCGTCGGTGGCCTGCTTGACGCCCTTTCCGAGGTATCCCTTGATCCGCTGTCCGACACCGCGCCACCCAGACGCGTACTCGGTGGACGCGGTCTGGGAAGCGGTGGTGGCGTTGCGCAGAGCGGTGCGGCTCTGGTCGAGTTCCGTCTGCAGTCGGTTCTGCGCGCTGGCCGCGTCTAGCGTCTCGGCTTCGAGTTTCTGCTGTGCGGTAGCGAGGCGGTCAGCGGCGGTCAGAGCCTGTGAGGATCCATCCCCGTACTTTTGGGTTGCCTCGTTCAGTTTGGCCTGCGCGATTTCAACCTTGCGCTTGGCCGCTTCCTGACGCGCCGCCGACCGTTCTGCCTGCGCGGCTACACGCTGTTCAGCCACTTCAACGTTCTTGACCAGCGTGTCCATGTTCGGCTGGTTCTGCTCGAACGCCTGGGTCATGGCCCGACCCATCGAGCGACCGGCCTGTGTGGCCTGACTGTCCGCTCCGGAGAACATACGCCCGATTTGTGAGGCGAGATTACGTGTCTCTACCGCGAGGGTGACGTAACCGGTAGCCAGTTCAACCGAAGCCATGTGATCTCCCGTTAGTTCAAGCCCAACATCTTGTTGAGTTTGTCAATCGGCATTTTGACGGTGCCGATCTTGGTCTCTGTCTTGATTACGTCCCAGGGCCTGCGAGTACGTTTCGGAAGATCCGACTTCTTGTAACGTCGCAAACGCCGTGTCGCGTTCCCAATCCCGATATTATCATAGATACCAGCCACCAAATCTTTAAGCGGATGGTACCAGTGCCAGTTTTCAGGGTCTTGCTGTCGAGCCAACGGGGAATCAAAGGGGAGGGTGACAATTACCACTTGGATATCTCTCCATGTGGTGTCACCCTCCCCAACATCCCAATACCGTACCCCGAATTGGAGGAGGCTAGCCTCAAAGCCTTCGGGGTACTGGTCGTGGTATTCGATCAGCCCTCGGATTCCCCCAGGTTGATCAGGGAGCCGTTGCCCCACTCCTTGATGAAGGTCTGGATTTCGCCCTGATCCAGGGTCATGATGGCGTCGAGGGCCTCGGGGTCGACTCCGGCCTCGCGGAGCCAATCGACGAGTGCACCGAGATCACCGTCGTTCATCTTGGTGACCAGACCGAGGTTCATGTGTTGCTGGTCCGGCATCTCGAAGACGTCATCGAAGATGTCCGACGTGAACTGCACCATTCGGTACTGCTTGGCCTGCTTGCGCTGGTACTTGCGCTTCTTACTCGTGGGCATGGTTGGTTCCTCCCAAGTTGTGTTGGTTCAGGATGGAACCCCGCCGCCCGTGGAACCAACGACACAGGCGGCGGGGAGTTGGTGGCTGGATCAGCCGCCGGTGACAGCGTCGGCGGTGGCCTCGATGTAGGTCACGGCCTTGACGTTGTCATCGTTCGGGAACGCCTCGATGTTCACCTCGTAGCGAATCACGTCGGAGTGCACGAAGTTCACCTCGCCGGAGGTGGTGATCTGACCGTTCTCGATGAGTTCGCGGACCTTGCCCTCGTTGTCCGCCATGTCGAGCACGAACTTCTTACGCGGGGGCATCTTCGAGGTGTGCTTCACCGTCACCATCTTGGTGAGGTTGTCGACGATGACGTTCTCCTCACCGTGGATGAGGCGGAGCACCTCGGCGTTGGCCGACTCCAGGAACTGGAAGGTGTAGGAGATCGAGTGCTCGGTGCGCACGATCTTCACCGTGTCACCGCCCCAGGCCTTGATCTTCTCGTCGGAAGCGTCGGTGGCGCGCGTGACGCCGTCCTCACCGACATACCCGCCGAACTTGAAGGCGGCATCGAGCGCCGTCTTGGCGTCCGTGGGGGACGTGGTGTCGATGTCCGCGAACCGGACACCGCCCGTCGCGGTGAGCGGCGCACCCGTGATGATAGCGCTGGTACCGGTAGCCATGGTAATGACCCTTTCTGGTCGGTTGTACCTAGTATACCCGACTAAACGCCGGGGGTCCTAATCACCTGCGAACGGAATCGCAGATTGACAGTCATCGAGTAGCCCGGGCACCGGGTGTCCTCGTCTGGTGAGTATGTCGGTCGCTGGATCGATGACTTCCACGCAACGCCCCGTTCCTGGTACTGCCAGTCCCGCAATTGCGCGTAGATCAGCCTTGCCAGTTCCGATGCCTTCTCGCTGTCTGGATCAGAAACCTCCACCATCAAGAATACATCATCGAGCACCACGCCGATAGGACCAGCGCCCCCGACGTCGACCAAAACGACCAGCGTGTCGTTCCATTCCCACTCGGACGGAACATCCAGAGCGAACCTCACTCCGGGGTGTTTCGGTTCCAGGTAAGCGATGGCCCTGGCCACCGGGTCGACCGGTACGATGAGTTCAGTCTCGCGCGGCATTGAGCGCCCTCAACAGACTGTGATGCTTGCGGTTGTGCATTCGGGCTTTGCCGGTCGCCATGATCGAGACAGCGCCTCGGGGGTCCTCCAGGCTAAGCGGGGTGACCTTGTACCCCATGTCCTCGCCACCAGCGGCTCGGGCGACGTTCCGGGCGCGTCGAAGCAGGTCATCTCGGACTCCGTGCGACTTGCGCAGTTGTTCGAATGCCTTCTTGTTGAACTTGATCTGCTTAGCCATCGATCCTCCTAAGGTTCACTGGCGTAGGGAACAGGGACCCGGTGAAGAAATTCTTCACCTGTACCGCGTCACCCTGCACTTCGTAAGTCCTGCCACCCACGATCATCCTGTCCATTTTCGAACACTCAAACCCGTGTGGCATGAAGGCCACCAAATCGACCACCTGACGATCCATCCCACCGCCTGCGGTCTGCGGACCAGACTCCGTCGAAGATGGGACATCTACGCCGACATTCTCGTAAGCGACCGGGTCTGCCCACAAGTCCTTGACGATCCCGTGACTATTCTTCACGCCCGGGATTCGTCGCAGATGCTGGACCTTCTGCCCATGCGAGATGTCCAGTACTTTATCTACCATGCCTGCCCCCTGGTGATCTTGTACAGGTCCAGGGTAGACCGGTCGGTGCTCATCAGTTCAACGCCCGGTGCGAACCCGTCCGCGTTGGTTCCGTACCGCACGGACATACCACCAGCCGACTGACTGACGGCCAGGCCAACCTGCGACCCGGCCTGTGCGCGTGTGGAAAGCCCACGAACGACTTCGAGAACGTCCGGGGCCTCTTCGGGCGTGTACCCGTGCTTGAGGGTCACCGAGACCCCACGGAGCGCCCGGGAGAACCTGCACGAGTAGATCATGGTTCCGTTCTCGGACCATTCGACCTCCGACGTGATGTCCCGACCATCCGAGACCACCGACGTAACCTCCAGAACTCGACCACTGGGGAGCAACAGAACATTGCCCCCACCAGCATCGACCTGAATGGTCTCTTCGATCACCGGGGCAACATGCCACCCACAGTATCGACGAACCGCGCTTTGGGCCACCGAGAGCCAGTAGTCCGGATCGGTCGGGTTCGGCACTGAATCACCAAACATCGACACCGGCACTGTGGGTTCCATGGTTGCTCCTACTTGTTCGCGGGCTTGGCCGACTTGTTCGCCGGGGCCTTCGCCTTCTCTTCCCGCACCGTGCCCGGGAGCGGGTCGATGCCAAGGCCCTTGGCGTCCTCGTCAGTCAACTGGACCGTGTACTCGATCCCATTGGCAGTCAGGGTGTGTTCGCGCAGTTCCGACATTTCGTTCTCCTTTGGATACCCAGTAGGGGTCGACCCGAATGGATCGACCCCTACTAGTTTACCTGATCAGATCACGGACCGGTGGTGAGCGTGACCTTCACGAAGGCGGACGGGCGACGCACCGCGAGGGTGAGACGCTCCTCGGCGCGGACCGTCACCAGGTTCTTGGTGAAGTCATTGCCCTCGGTGTTGGTGGCTTCCACGCGGATTCCGCCCTTGCGGTAGACCGTCGCGGCCTGCTGGCCAGCGCCGACCAGCACCGTGCCGACCGGGATGGCCGGGGTGACGATGGTCTTCTTGGCCCACAGCGGCGGGTCCTGCATGATGCCGCCGTTGCCGTACTGACCGGCGAACGGACCACCAGCCATGTACTGACCGTTGCCGTCCTTGAGCAGGCGGAACTTCTGGTAGTCCAGCGGGTTGATGACGATGCCGTCAGCATCCAACTGGGCGACCAACTGCACCTGGGTGAGGGCGCGGAAAACCGCGTCGATGTCATCGTCAGCGGAAGCGGACGTCACGGTCTGGACGCCGGAGCGGTTGAGCAGACCACGCACGTTCGTGCCCGTGCCGTCACCGGAGAGGAGCATGTCCTCCTCCATCAGCGACAGCTGGTACAGGAGTCGGTTCTCGATCTCGGAGACCAGGAACGCGAGGTCCTCGGTCATCTCGTCCGAGATCTTGATCCAGCCCGCGATCTTCTTGAGCGACTCGGTGACCGGGTCGTAGCCGGGCAGGTGGATCTGCGGCTTCTGGCCTGCCTCGGCAACCGTGGTGAAGGCACCCTCGATGTCCGTGTCGGGCTTCTCGACGAAGTACGTGATGGCGTTGGAGGACAGCGTGCCCGAACCCAGCCAGTCCGCGATGGTGAGGCGTCGGCGGAAGCCACGGACGATGTTGAAGTCGTACTCGGGGATGAGCAGACCTGCACCGGTCGTGGTGGTCAGGTGCGTGTCGGTCGCGGCCTTGAACTCGGGGGCATCCACCGAGAAGCGACCACCCTTGGCCGACTTGATGCCCTCGAAGGCGTACTTGGCGAAGTGCGCACCGAGTGACTTCGCGCCCTCCTCTTCGCGGTCCTTCGACTCGTCCGAGCCGACGCGATGCGCCGGGACCTGGCCGATGGACTTGAGCAGGGCGTCGGCCTCGTTGGAAGCCTTGATGGCCTCGTCGTGACCCTTGATCTCCTCGACGAGACCACGGATGGTCTCGACCTCGTCGGAGTTCAGGGAACGGCCAGCGGCCTTGGCACCAGCGGCGATGGCCTCGGCGCGGTCTGCGGCGGACTTGCGCTGTTCGAGAATGGTAGCCATTTTGGCTATCTCCTTAGGTTAAAGGTTGATACCCACGGTTGCGAGCATCAGAGATCCGAGAACGTCGTTGGACGCGTCATCGACCGCCGACTTGGACTCCGTCAGGTCGTCGTCCTTGGCCGCATCTGTAGGCTCGTCGGACTTGCCGTCAGTCTCGTTGTCGCCGGACTCCTCGCCCGACTTCTCGGAATCCTCCTGGTCGCCCTCCAGCATGGAGACGGCTTCCCGGAGAAGTTCAAGAACCTGCGTGGCGATATCACCGTCAGCCTTTCGCAGGATGCTCGCGGCTCGGCCCACAGACTTTACCGCGAGAAGTTCGGTTTCCTGGTTGGCCCCGACCGGCACAAGGGACACCTCGTGCAGTTCGAGTTCCTTAAGTTCCAGGTAGGAACCCTCGGCTTCGGACTCGCCCCAGGCGTAGTCCTTGACCGTGTAGGCAAAACTCATCTGGGAGACTCGTCCCTCCTTGATGAGTTTGTGGGCCTGCGCCCCGTTGGGGTTGTCCAGATCCAACTGGACCTTGACGAACAGACCGTGATCGTCTTCCTTGGCCTCCACGGTCTTGCCGATGTTCATCATCGGGTCATCCATGCGATGCGACCAGTAGGCCGGGATTCCCGACCCCTTCTCGCCGTACCCACCAAGGGACTTCAAGAACGCGCCGGGGCGGACGATGTCGCCGTAGGAGTCCTTGTTGTTGAACACGGACGCATACCCGGTGAACTGACCTTCGGTCAGGCCATCAGACCCCTCCGAGGACTCCGAAGGCGCGTCGATCTTCACCAACAGGGACTTGACACCCATCACGCGAGTATCGCTGGCCATTGGGACTCCTTAAAGGGGTAAATGCGTCGATCTGAATTGTACCACAGGGTTAAGCGAGCAGTTCTTCGATGGACTCGATATCCACTGGGCACACTCCGTGGGTTTCGTAGTGTTCCCGAACCCTCGCGTTGATCTGATCGGACTTGAAGAGGGCCTCTTCGTGGGTCATCCCGAAGTCTTCGAGATGCCCCGCGAGGCTCTTGGACCACCGCGAATCGTCCCACCAGTCATCACGACCGGCACCCAAGCGACTGCTCACAGACGCTCGCTGGTGGTCCAGAAACTTCACGACGATACTTTCGAGACCTCCGAGAGTGCCGTCCTGCGGCTCTTCGGAGGTATCCGCGCCGTCCTCCGGGGTGCCCTCGTACTGGGTCGAGGCGCTCCCACCGTCCACCGGGGAGGCTTGTCCGCCCTCGGAGACATTCTTCGGAACGATCAACTCGTCCCCGCCCTCAATCGCGGGGTAGTTGAACATCTTGCGTGCTTCGTTGCGAGTCTGCCACGGGCCACCGACAGCCGACGAGAGCACCTTGGCCTGCTCCTCGAACGACCCACGCAACTTCGCTTCTACGTTGAACTCGACGTACGTGTCATCATCAGCGCCGATCATCGGGAGCAGGAACTCGTTCAGTCGAGCCTCGATCTTGACAATCACAGGCCCCAGCGTGTCGCCATACAGACCGCGCCGGAACTCACGAACGTTGGAGAAGTTGGCGTTGTCTAGCAGACCGATCATCGTGGGGTTGATCTGGTACACCTGGGCGACAGTTTCAAGCGACAACTTGGCCGCTTCGACGAACTGCTCTTCCTTGGCAACCAGTGCCACGCGCTCATACTTCATGCCGTCTTCGATCAGCATATCCTGACCGGCTCGGGCACCCTTGCCCGTGAAGTCACGAACCATGTTCATGAACCGCTTGCGCGCATCATTTGACCAATTCGGGGCGTCCACAGGTCGAGTGAACATGCCGCCGATCCGACCGGCCTTCTTCCACAACTGGTTGCGGTACTTCTCGGCGGCGCGGCGTTCCTCCAGGATCATCCGGAGGGTCTCGACCGGCGAAGTGCCCTTGGACGGGTCGCTCGGGGTCCAGCCCTTGAACTCGATGACCTGGTCGGCGGGAACCTCGGTGGGCTTCCCGTCATCCAGGGACAGGGAGTAGGACTTGGGTCCGGACAACGCGTCCCCGCCGTTGCGGGTAACCCACGGTGCCGGGATTACGTACAGGTCGTAGCCTTCCGCGCGGGCGACATTCCGCCGTACCCACACGAAGCCCTCATCGTACAGGGCAATGTCGGCCACCAAGGCGTAGATGAACTCCGGGCCGGTCATGGTGGGGTTCGGGCGTCCGAGAAGTCGGGTCAGGTCGGTTCCTCGGACTCGCTCGGAGTCCTCGCCGTTGCGCTCGAAGGTATGCAGGCCCAACTGTGCGATGTTGCGGGCGTAGAAGTCAACGACCGTACGCAGGTTCGGCTGGGTCTTCCACATCTTGTCGTGGGACAGATACTTGGGATCATCCCTGGCATCGTGGCCTGCGAAGATCTGGTATTCAACCGTCTTCCCGTTGAACTCGCCGTTGAACGCCCCCGCTACCCGGTCGCGGAGCATCCGTGCAAACGAAGATGGGTTCGGCTGATTAATCGCCACCGCCTAGTCCCTCCACCAGTCTACGGACGCGTTGTCCGAGTCATCGACTTCATACGCCGACCTACGCTCGGGTTCAGGTTGTTGGTTCAACCCAAACAAAGCATAGCACATAGACACCAAAGGAGCGATGTCAACCGGTGAGCCGTGCCTATCGTATACCTGCTGGTCTCCCAGCCGCTTAGTGACACCACCCTCAACACTCAACCGCACCAGAGGTTGCCCCAAATGCCGCAAAGTACCCTGGTCCACAGCATCGTAGAACTGGCCGGTCGATGTACCCAGGTCAGAACCCGCCACCGGGACCACCTCGATAACATCATCGAGCGCTTCGATGAACTCCGAAGCCGGTGCACCCTTGGCCTGTACAAAGGCCCTGGAAATACCCCACTTTTCCGCGATCTTCTCGACGTAGTCGTGAACCCAGGTCATACCGGTACGTTTGGCAATCACCTCGACGTGTCGCACGCCGTCCGAACGCAACCCCGCTACCGAGATATACGTCATTGAACGGTTTGCAGAAGTG
>JASLJL010000514.1 GCA_030152405.1 Gordonia sp. (in: high G+C Gram-positive bacteria)
CGCTGTTCCACTCCGTGTTGTCCGACGACGACGAAGCCGCACTCGAATCCGCGATGCGGCGCGTCGCCGACCGTCTCTCAATGGAGGACGTATGACCGTCACCATGATCCCCGCCGCCGACCGTCTCCACTGGGCCAACGAATGGCTCACCTCCCGGCAGTCGTTCCCCGGCACCGGGAACTACGACCTGTTCGGCAACGCGCACGGTGTGCTCGTGATGCACAACGACGACGTCGTCGATGCAGGCGAGGGCCTCGACATGCATCAGCACCAGAACATGGAGATCCTCACCTGGGTTCTCGACGGCGCCGTGACGCACCGCGACACGCTCGGCCGCGAGGTGACCCTCCCCGCAGGCACGCTGGGCGTGATGACCGCGGGCACGGGGATCTCACACGCCGAGCGGAACGCGTCGTCGCGCGCCGACCGCACCCCGGTGCGGGTGATCCAGATGTGGGTCGCGCCCGACACCGACGGACTGCCGCCGAGCCATTCCGAGCACGATCTCGCCGCGGCCGTCGAGTCCGGGGAGCCGGTCCTCGCCGCGTCCGGGCTCCCCCGGCACGCGGACCGCGGTGTCGCGCACATCAACAACCGGTTCGCGGCACTGTGGCTCGCCCGACCGCTCCCCGACTCCACCGTCACGCTGCCCGGGGCGCCGTTCGGTCACCTGTTCGTGGCTCGCGGATCCGCGACGGTCGAAGCCGACGGCGAGACCCACCTCCTCAGCGAGGGAGACGCGGTGCGACTCACCGACTCCGGTGACGTGACGGTCCGCACCGGACCGGACGAACGTGCGGAGATCGTGTACTGGGAGATGCACACGACGTTCGATATCGTGCGACCCTAGAAGGCATGAGCGCCAACGGCATCGCCGACCGATTGAACTCCTCCGTCACCGATCTGATGAGCCGTGCGCAGGACGACCTGCGCACGCTCGTCGGATTCCCGTCCGTGCACCTCGACTCCTCCAAGGCCGATGCCAGTCGTGCGAGCGCCGACTGGGTGGCGGCAGCTTTCGCCGAACTCGGCTTCGACGCCGACGTGATCGTCACCAGCGACGGATCACCCGCCGTCGTCGGACATCGCCCAGGCCCCGAGGGCTCGCCGACGATCGCCCTGTACAGCCACCACGACGTGCAGCCCGCAGGCGACGACGCCTTGTGGTCGTCGTCGCCGTTCGAACTCACCGAGCGCGACGGCCGCTGGTACGGACGCGGTTCGGCCGACTGCAAGGGCAACGTGGTGGCGCACCTGACCGCTCTGCGCGCCGCGGGCGACGACATCGGCTGCAACGTCCGCATCATCATCGAGGGCTCCGAAGAGGCGGGCGGCGAGGGACTGGACGACCTCGTGAAGGAGCGTCCGGAACTGTTCGCCGCCGACCTGATCCTCATCGGGGACGCCGGGAACGTGGCCGCCGGACTCCCGACGCTCACGACCAGCCTGCGCGGCGTGGTCAATGTGAAGGTGACGGTGTCCGCGTTGGAGACGGCTGTCCACTCCGGTGCCGCGGGCGGTCCGACGCCCGATGCGATGGCCGCGCTCGTCGCCGGTCTGGCGTCCCTGCGCAACGACCGCGGCGACACCACCATCGACGGCGTCCAGAACGACCAGTCCTGGGAGGGAGTGGTCTACTCCGACGACCAGTTCCGCAAGGACGTCGGTGCCCTTCCCGGGACCGAGATCCTCGGCAGCGGCACGCCCGCGGAGATGGCGTGGGCACGACCTGCCGTCACCGTCATCGGGCTCGACGCGCCGTCGACCGACGAGTGCGCCGCCGCGATCATCCCGCAGGCGTCAGCGATGCTGAACCTGCGGATCCCGCCGGGCATGGAGCCGCAGCCGGTGTACGACGCACTCGTCGCGCACCTGCGCGCGCACATTCCGTGGGGCGTGCAGGTGGAGGTGGAGCCCGATGCGTTCGGACGTCCGTTCCGCGCGCACACGGACGGGCCGGGCTACCAGGCGCTCACCGACGCCATGAAGACCGCGTACGGTGTCGACGGCGTCTTCTACGCAGGTCAGGGCGGATCGATCCCGCTGTGCACAGTACTCGCAGAGGCGCACCCGAACGCGGAGATCGCGCTGCTCGGCGTCGAAGAGCCGCTGTGTCACATCCACGCGCCGGACGAGTCCGTGGACCCTGCCGAGATCCGCCGCACCGCGCTCACCGAGGCACTGCTGCTCACCTCGTTCACGCGCTGAGCCGCCCCCGCGGCAACGTCAACAGACTCCCACCGGGAGCCGGCCGAGGTTGGAGCCGACCCATCGGCCCACACGGTCGAGCATGGCGATCCCGTCGTCGAACGAACCGCTCGACGGCAGGGCCGCCATGCTCACCGCGAATGCGCCACGCGGGGTGGTGACGACTCCGAGCTGGCGCACGACATACTTCCCCGTTGCGTCGGACACCGGCCCCCAGCCGCCCTTGACGGCTGTCGTCACGCCCCGTTGGCGCAAGATCTTCACTCCCCACTGCTGGTTCGCCTCGACGGCGGCCATGTGCCCGAGCACACGGTCGGAGTCGGGCAGACACGGCAGGTGCGCACCGAAGCGCGACTGCCGCGCGAGCGTCCACTGGGTGGCGCCCGGGTAGCTCGGCGGGCGAT
>JASLJL010000092.1 GCA_030152405.1 Gordonia sp. (in: high G+C Gram-positive bacteria)
TCCCGTCCCGACGAGATCCACGCGGGATCGGCCACGATGTTCCGAGTGCCCTGCACGATGCCCGCGACGGCGTCCAGATCCGCGATCGCCGCGTCGTCGAGGACCAGATCGACGGCGGCGGCGTTCTCGGCGATCCGCGCCGGATTCCGAGTGCCTGGGATCGGGACCGTCGACACGCCCGCCCGCCGACCCGCCGCGTACAGCCACGCGAGCGCCACCTGAGCGTTCGTGGCGTCGAAACGGTCCGCGACATCGGTCACGACCGCGAGCGCCCGCTGATTGACGTCCCAGTTGTCGCCGAACCGCTCGGTGGCCCCGCGCATGTCCGAGGCCACCTGCTCTCGCGTGAGTGTCCCGGTGAGGAACCCCCGTCCGAGCGGTGAGTAGGGCACGAACCCCACCCCGAGTTCCGCGCACGCCGCGATGACGTTCGCCTCCACGTCGCGCGACCAGATGCTCCATTCGCTCTGCACTGCGGCGATCGGGTGAACGGCCTGTGCCGCACGGAGTTCGGCCGCTGTCACCTCCGACAGTCCGAGGTGGCGGACCTTGCCCGCCGTCACCGCTTCGGCCATTGCCGAGACGGTCTCCTCGATCGGGACGTCGGGATCACGGCGATGCATGTACCAGAGGTCGATGACGTCGGTCTCGAGCCTGCGGAGCGACGCATCCAGCGCTTCCCGCACGTATGCGGCGTCACCGCGGGTCGGCTTGTCGACCGTCACTCCCTGGATCGGGACCTTTCCGGTGATCCCGAATTTGGTCGCCACGGTCACCTCGTCGCGCCGGTCAGCCAGAAGTCGTGCGACGAGCCGTTCGTTGGCGCCCGCGGGCCCGTCGACGCCGGGCTGCGGCTCGCCGTACACGTCGGCGGTGTCGATGAAGGTGACGCCGGCGTCCACCGCGGCGTTGAGGACCCCGAGCGCCGCGGCGTCATCGGTTCCGCCGTACACGTGCGTGACCGCCATGCCGCCGAAGCCGAGGGCGGACGTCGTGAGGCCGTCGCCGAGAAGTGTGGTGTGCATGATTCTCCTGTCAGAGGTGAGTGGAGTCGGACCGGCCCGGGGCCCGAGCGTCGAGCTGTTGTTGTTCGCTGCGGATGTCGGCGTCGGTGATCGGTTCCTCACCGCAGTCGAGGCCCGCGTCGATCAGTCGGCGGTAGTGGCCGATCTTGTCGTCGACGGATGCGAGGTCGTCGATCAGCTCCCGTATCCGGGACTCGATCTCCTCGCGGTGATCTTCGAGGAGTCGCATGCGGCGTCCGTGCGTCCGCGCGCCTTGATCGACCATGGTGACGAAGTCGCGCATGTGCGCCACCGACATCCCTGTTCGTCGCAGCCGCATCAGGAGATCGATCATGCGGATCGTCGCGTCGTCGTAGCGGCGTACGCCCGTCGAGGTGCGTGGGACCGCGGGGATCAGTCCCTCCGCCTCGTACCAGCGAAGGGTGTCGCGGGAGAGCCCGGTGCGGGCGGCGACGTCGGCGATGCTCAGATCATCAGGCATGACGCCACGGTAGAGCCTGGAGTGCACTCCAGGGCAAGCGTCAGGCGCGGGGACGGTCTCCGGCCGACGCCCGCAAGAAGTCGCCGCTCACCGCCAACGCCGGCGTCGAGCTGTCGCCTCCGACGACGAGCGTCGCGAACGCCAGATCGCCGACGATGCCCGCGAACCAACCGTGAGCATGCTTGTTGTCACCGAATTCCGCGGTGCCGGTCTTACCGCCGAGCCCGTCGATGTCCCGGAGACTGCGCGCGGTGCCGGACTGCACGGCTTCGCGCATCGCCGACCGGATCGGCTCCGCGACGTCGGCCGGGATCGCCACTGGATCGGCGTCCGCAGTCGAGGCCATTCCTTGGATGAGGCTGGGCGTCACCGTCTTCCGCGCGGCGAGCGACGCCTCGACGAGCGCCAGCCCGAACGGCGTCGCCGTCACTTGGCCTTGACCGATTCCGCTCTCGACCTTCTGTGCGTCGGACGCTGCGTCCGGGACCTTGCCGGTGATCGTCGTGAGGCCGGGCACCGTGTAGTCCACGCCCAGCCCGAACATGCGCGCCGTCGTGGTCAGCGCGTCGTCGTTCAGCTTGGTGGAGAGACCGGCCATCGTCGTGTTGCACGACTGCGCGAACGCGGTGTGGAGCGGCACCGTGCCGAGGTCGAACTCGTCCTCGTTCGGAATGACCCGGTCGCCGAAGCGCTGTCTCCCGGGGCAGGCCAACCGCGTGTCGATCGTCGTGGCGCCCGTCCGCAGCGCCGCTGCCGTCGTGATCGTCTTGAACGTGGAACCGGGCGCATAGAGTCCGGTGAGCGCGATGGGGCCCTGCCGGTCGGCGGCGTCGTTCTGCGCGACGGCCAGGATGCCGCCGGTCGACGGCCGGATCGCGACCATGACCGCGGGTCGTCTCTCCCGCGACACCGCGGCGTTCGCCGCCTGCTGGAGGCTCACGTCGAGGGTGGTGCCGACTGGAGCCGGTGACGTCCCGTTGAAGCGTTGCACCCGGGTGATCGGCTCTCCCGCCTGGTCGACGACGTTCACCTCTGCGCCCGCGGCGGCGTCGATGACGGTCCGCCATCGGTCTTCGAGGCCGCTGGTCGCGGGCGACCGGAGATTCTTGGAAGCGGTGATGAGCCTGCCCTCGGTCCGTGTCGAGACGCCGTCGATGCGGTTGAGGTCTCCGACTCTCCTGGCGTCGTCGGGCCGCAGGGCCACGACGGTCTGCGGCCCGGACTTGCCCGCGAGGTCCTTTCGGACGGATGCGGCGGTCACGTCCGGGGCGACCCGCTGGAGTCGCCGCGCGAGTTCACCGGCCGACGCGACCTTCGCGGCGTCGAGCGACACCACGGTCACTTCCTGCCACGTCAGCAGAGGCTTGCCCTGGCGATCGGCGACGGGAGTGTCGTACGCCTTGATCTCGCTGTAGAGGAGACGGCCGCCGGCCGGTGTCGACGGGTGGATCACGGTCGGCGACCAGGTCACCTTGTCGCCCGCGGTCGTGAGTCGTGTCGTATAGGCGACGGATCGTTCCTTCGGCAGGTTCCACGTCCACGACAGCTCGGTGCCGTCGTCGTTCGCGCTCACGTTCACGGTGGCGTCGCCCATCCCGTCGAACGTGTTGGAGAACGCCGTCCTCGCGGCGTCGGGATCGGTGGTCTGCTCCGCGGAGTCGGCGGGATCGTGTCGAGTCAAGGCGTTCGCGAGCTTCTGGGCGGGTGTCTCGTCCGCACCGCATGCGACAGCCATGGTGGCGGTCAGCGCCGCGACGACGATGAGGACGACTCGGCGCGATGCGGCCGCCCGGATTCGGGTCATGTCCATGCCTCGACCCTATGCGGTGCCCGAGGACGCCTGTGGACAACGCATTCGAACATGTCGCCCGTCGCCGATACGGTGGTTGCCATGACCTCACCGACGGTTCTCACCGAGTCGCAACGCGCCGTCGCCGACACGGTCATCACATCCCTTGCCGGACCCGAGGCGAAACTCCGCGACGATCAGGAGACCGCCGTCGCCACGCTCGCCACTCCAGGGTCGCGGGCGTTGGTCGTCCAGGCGACCGGCTGGGGCAAGTCGGCCGTGTACTGGGCGGCGACCGCGGTGATCCGCGCGGCAGGCGGCGGTCCGACGCTCATCGTCTCCCCGCTGTTGTCGCTGATGCGCGACCAGGTGTCCGCCGCGGGTCGCGCGGGGCTCGCAGCCGCCACGGTCAACTCGGCGAATGTCGATGACTGGGCCGCGATCGAGAGCGATCTCTTGTCCGGCACGCTCGACGTGCTGCTCGTGTCTCCCGAACGGCTCGCCAACCCGGGATTCGGAGCCCGCGTGCTCAGCACCCTCGCAGGCAGGCTCGGCCTGGTGGTGATCGACGAGGCTCACGCGATCTCCGACTGGGGCCACGACTTCCGGCCGGACTACCGACGTGTGTCGGATGTCCTGCAGAACCTCAATCCGCAGACGTCGGTCCTGGA
>JASLJL010000141.1 GCA_030152405.1 Gordonia sp. (in: high G+C Gram-positive bacteria)
ACGCGGTGTGGATCGCGGTGTCGGCCGCGGACGTGGGTGCGCTGGTCCCGAATTGTGCGCGCAGGTCGGCGAGCCGGTCGCTGCGTGCGATCACGGCGCCCTTCTCGTCGACCACCGCGAAGTGCATGCGGAGGTGCGCGGGCCGGGTGTCCGGTCGAAAGTCCCTCGGGCTCAGGGAGATCCGCGAGATCGCCGACAGCTCGCGAGCGAGTGCCGGGATGAGCGACTCCGCCCGGGGAGTGAGCTGGCCGAGCGCGAGCTCGGCATAGCGCTGCGCCGGCGACATCGACTTCCGCAGTCCCTTGGGCAGCGATTTCACGAGGGCGGTGGCGAGCTCGGTCCGCATTCCGGGGACGAGCCAGTCGAAGCCGCCGTCGTGGACGTGCCCGAGCAGTGCGCGCGGGATCACGGCGGTGACTCCGTCGTCCGGCGCACCTGGGGAGAAGTTGTAGCGCAGTTCCAGCCGCGTCTCGCCCTGCTGCCAGGCGGCGGGGAAGTCGGTGGCCGCAGGCGTGTCGTCTGCACCGAGCATGTCCGCCGACAGATTGAGGAGCGTCGGGTCGGTCCGGCCCGCCTTCTTCCACCAGGAGTCGAAATGGCGAGCCGAGACGACGTCGGCGGGGACTCGGGCGTCGTAGAAGTCGAACAGCTCGGTGTCCGAGAGGCCGAGGTCGCGTCGGCGAGCTCGATGCTCGAGATCCTCCGCGCTGGAGATGATGTCGGCGTTGTGTCGGACGAACGCGTGCCTGCTCCGCCACCGTCCGCCGACGAGCGCCTCCATGATGAAGATCTCGCGGGAGGTCTTGGGATCGATCGGTCCGTAGTGAACGCGGCGTTGTGCCACAAGCGGGACGCCGTAGAGCGTCACGCGTTCATACGCCATGACGGCGGCGCGACGCGTGGACCAGTGCGGCTCGCTGTACGTGCGGGTGACGAGGTCGCCGGCGGCGGCTTCGACCCACTCGGGATCGATCGACGCCACCGTGTGGGCGAACAACCGAGAGGTCTCCATGAGCTCGGCCGTCATCACGAACGCCGGTGGCTTGGAGGCGAGGAACGAACCGGGGAAGATCGCGAACTTGGTGCCGCGGGTGCCGAGGTACTCACGCGTGTCGCCTTGCCGTGCGCCGACATTCGTCAACAGCCCGGTGAGAACCGATTTGTGGACGGCTGCCGCGTCGACCTCGGTGGTCCCCACTTGCCAGTCCAGGTCGCGCACGGTACGTGTGAGCTGCCGGTGCAGGTCGATCCACTCCCGGACTCGCAGATAGTGGATGAACTCCCGCTCGCACTGACGGCGGAACTGGTTGCTCGAGAGCGCGGCGCGCTGCTCCTGCAGGTACGTCCACAGTTGGACCTGTCCGAGGAACTCCGACCCGGGGACGGTGTGCCGACGGTGGGCCGTCGTCGCGGCGTCACGCTTGTCGGTCGGGAACTCCCGGACGTCGGGCAGGGCGAGAGCGGCGGCGATGACGAGAACGTGATCGAGGCAGCCGTTCTCGTGGCCCGCCACCAGCATTCGAGCCAGCCTCGGATCGACGGGGAGCCTGGACAACGTTCGTCCCACTTTGGTGAGGCGGGCGGAAGCCGAGTCGGTGTCGGTGACGGCGCCGAGCTCGGACAGCAGTTGCATGCCGTCCCGCACGGCGCGGGACTCCGGCGGCTGGACGAACGGGAAGTCGGCGATGTCGCCGAGCCGCAGCGACAGCATCGACAAGATCACCGCGGCGAGGTTGCTGCGCAGGATCTCCGGATCGGTGTACTCCGGCCGTGCGTCGAAATCGTCTTCGGAGTAGAGCCGGATGCAGACGCCGGGGGCGACGCGGCCGCATCGTCCCGCACGCTGGCGCGCGCTGGCCTGCGACACCTTCTCGATCGGCAGACGAGTCACCTTGGTGCGCGTGGAGTACCGGGAGATGCGCGCGGTGCCCGCGTCGATCACGTAGCGGATGCCGGGCACTGTCAGCGATGTCTCGGCGACATTGGTGGCGAGCACGATCCGTCGTCCGTTCGACGGACTGAACACTTTGTGCTGTTCGGCGACCGACAACCGCGCGTACAGCGGGACCACCTCCACGTCGAGTTTGCGCCCCAGCGTGTCGGCGGTCTCCCTGATGTCGCGCTCGGTGGGCAGGAACACCAGGATGTCCCCGAGCCCGCCGGACCAGAGTTCGCGGACGGCGGCCTCGATCGCGGCGATCTGATCGAGGTCGGCATGGTCCTCGTCGTCGGTCGCGGGTGGTCGATAGCGGACCTCCACCGGATAGGTCCGCCCGGAGACCTCGATGATCGGAACGGCGTCGTCCGGGCCCGCGAAGTGTCGGGCGAACCGATCGGGCTCAATGGTTGCGGAGGTGATGACGACCTTGAGATCGGGTCGCTTCGGGAGGAGCTGCTTCAGGTAGCCGAGCAGGAAATCGATGTTGAGGCTGCGTTCGTGCGCCTCGTCGATGATCAGGGTGTCGTACCGGCGGAGGAGTGGATCGGTGGTGATCTCGCGCAGCAGGATGCCGTCGGTCATGACTTTGATCCGCGTGTTCTTGGAGCTCTTGTCGGAGAACCGGACCTGGTAGCCGACGGCGTCACCGATCTCCGTCTGCAGTTCGTCGGCGATGCGGCGCGCGACCGAGGTGGCGGCGATACGGCGCGGCTGCGTGTGCCCGACCGACGTCCGTCCCATCTCCAGGCAGATCTTCGGGAGCTGCGTGGTCTTGCCTGATCCGGTCTCGCCGGCGATGACGACGACCTGGTGATCGCGGATCGCCTCGGCGATCTCGTCGCGGCAGGCGCTGACGGGCAGCTCGGGCGGATACGTGATGGTCAGCGTCGACGACATGATTCATCGATTCTACGTGCGAGGTGAGTACAACTGTTGTCGTGCCGCCGCGGCGCTGGTGTGGTGGTGATCATGACGACAGAACAACAGCGTGTGGTGTGGGCGTCGCGGACGGTCTCCGCACCCGCCGAAGTGATCTTCGACCTGATCGCCGATCCGGCCAGGCAGCCTGAGTGGGACGGCAACGACAACCTGCGCAGCGCCGAAGCGGGCCAGCGCGTCCATGCGGTCGGGGACACATTCGACACCGTCCTCACCGCGGGGGCGGTCCGCCGCAATCACGTCGTCGAGTTCACGGAGGGGCGCTTGATCGCGTGGGAGCCCTCTCCGCTCGACGAACCGCGCCCCGGTCACCTGTGGCGATGGGAGATCGAACCGGCCGGGGACGGCGCCGCCATCGTCAAGCACACCTATGACTGGACGCGACTGCACGACGACGCGCGGGAGGTCCGAGCGCGGGCCACGACGGTCGACAAGCTCGCCGCGTCCGTCGACGGGCTCGCCGAGATCGCGGAGAAGGTGTCGACGCACTGATCGGGCGAGCTCGTCACCAGCGGATGCTCCGGACCGCGACGTCGGCGCGCCGGACCGCGGCCGCGGGCCTCGACAGGCGGCCGCGCGGCAGATCGAGGTCCAGGTGAGCCGCGATCGTCTCGACCACCTCGTCGAGCGTTCGGTCGTCGGTGTCCACGTGCACCCCGAACGCGTCGTCGGCGAGCGCCGCACGGCATCTGTCGATCTGCGCATGCGCCCACGTCTCGTCGCGGCCTAGTAGACGTGCGCCGATGGACGAGACGCGTGAGGCGAGTCGGCGTTCGAGGGTCTCGCGGCTCGCGCTGAGCGTGAAATGGCGCATGTCCACTCCGCGGCGGCGGAGCTCGCCGACCGTCTCGTCGAAGTACAGCGGTTCGACGACGGTCATCGGAACGAACACGGGCCCGTCGCTCGCGGCAGCGGATCGTTCGAGAGTGTCGGCGACGCCCGCCCGCCACTGGGGGAGGTCCTGGAAGTCGGCGCGTTCGGACGGCGGCAGCATCTTGTGCATCGCGTAG
>JASLJL010000155.1 GCA_030152405.1 Gordonia sp. (in: high G+C Gram-positive bacteria)
GTCGCGGCCGGGAGGGGGGAGGTGCGCGGCGACGTACAGGATCGCCGCCTTCGGATAGTCGAACGGGGAGCCTGCGTCGAGTCCCCGCCAGCCTGCGCCCTCGGGATCGTCGCCGTGCGGTTTGAGGCCCCACGTCCGGGCGAGAGCGTCGAAGTTGCCGCCGATCGTCAACGTCGCCGACGTCAGGATCACCGTCGAGTCGGTGAACAGGGATGTGCGCAGCAGTCCGGCGACCGACAGCGGCGCGATCCGGAGAACGTGCTTGGTGTTGTTCCGGAAGTCGTCGACCGACTTCCACACGACGTCGTGCCGTTTCGTGATGTCGTTCTCGCCGAACATGGTCAGGACGCGGACGACGGCGTCGTGCATCGAATCGGCCGACGACATGGCCATCTGGCGTGCGGCGGCCGCTTCGGGATCGGCCGCCCCGCTCGATCCCTGCCGTGCCGGACCGATGCTGCTTCGGGCGTTCCACAGGCGGTCGCGCAACGACGCGAGGACTTCGCCCGCACCGTTCGGGAGTCGGACCCACTCGCCTTGGGGAGAGTCTTCGAGGAGGAGCCCCAACTGTTCGCCCGCCCCGACGAGGGCGTCGGCGGTTTCGTCGTCGATCAGCTTGCCGCATCGACGGGCGACCTGAGTGACGCCGGCCGCCGAGATCTCCTCGGTTGTCACCGACGTGATGCGGTCGACGAGCTCGTGCGCCTCGTCGATCACCACCACCTTGTGCTCGGGCAGGATCGTCGCCGGACTCATCGCGTCGATCGCCAACATGGCGTGGTTGGTGACGATGACGTCCGACGCTCCGGCCTTGCGCCGGGCGATCTCGGCGAAGCAGTCCTCGCTGTACGGGCAGTTGTTGGCGCCGAGGCACTCTCGAGAACTCACGCTGACCTGACGCCATGACTGGTCCGAGACTCCCTGGGGGAGATCGTCGCGGTCGCCGGTCTCGGTGTCGGACACCCACTCGCGCAGCCGCGTCACCTCACGTCCGGTGCGGGACAATTCGAACGCGTCGAACAGCTCGGTGTCCGGTTCTTCGGCGACGCCCGAATGGATCTTGTTGAGGCAGAGGTAGTTCGCGCGCCCTTTGAGGATCGCGAACTGCGGCTCGCGGCCGAGCGGTCCGGTCAGGGCCTTCGACAGGCGCGGCAGATCTCGCTCGGTGAGCTGTCGCTGCAATGCGATGGTCGCTGTCGACACGACGACGGTGTCGTTGCTCTCGACCGCATGGCGGATGGACGGGACGAGATAGGCCAGGGATTTGCCGGTGCCGGTGCCGGCCTGCACTGCGAGGTGGACGCCGTCGTCGATGGCGGATGCGACGGCTGTCGCCATCGAGACCTGCCCGTCGCGGCGGCTGCCGCCGAGTTCGGTGACCGCGTGATCGAGAAGTTCCGGGACCGCCGGGATGTCGGTCACTGGGCGGAGTCGCCGGCGTACAGCAGATCGCCGGACATGTGGACGCCCGCGTCTCGCATCTGCGCCATCGCCGTCGTGGCCGTGCCCTCGGCGACGGCGGCGGTGAACGGCAACAGGACTCGGGTGTGCAGACCCGCCTTCACGGCGTCGAGCGCCGTGGCGCGGACGCAGTGGTCCGTCGCTATGCCGACGACGTCCACCTTGGTGACGCTGTGGTCGGCCAGCCACTGCGCGAGCGGAGTCCCCTCCTTGTCGGCGCCCTCGAATCCCGAGTACGCGGCGCTGTACGCGCCCTTGTCGAAGACGGCGTCGAACGGCTCGGTGTCCAGGATGGGGTGGAAGCCGACGCCGTCGGTGTGGGCTCGGCAGTGCGGCGGCCAGGAGTCGACGTAGTCCGGATCGTCGGAGAAGTGATCGCCGGGATCGATGTGATAGTCGCGGGTCGCGACGACGATGTCGTAGTCACCCGAGATCTCGTTGATCGAGGAGGCGACGGCCGCACCGCCTCGAACCGCGAGAGCGCCGCCTTCGCAGAAGTCGTTCTGCACGTCGACGACGATCAGTGCGCGGTTGTTGGTCATCACTTCTCCGGTCGGGTCACGTATCGGGTGGGCACTGCGGGATCGCCGTGACTGAGTCCGAGACCCTCCCACGGCAGCGAGACGAGGCCACGGGCGAGATGATCTCGCGCGTCGGTCAGCGTCGGCAGTCCGTCGACGACGTCGCCTCCGCGGACCAGCGGGATCTGCAGGTCCCTGACGTCCAGATTACCGGTGTCGACGAGGTCGGTCGCGTCGGCGTCGAGTGCGCCCGCCACCACGATCTCCTCGACGATGGTGCCGGTGTCGCGTGCCGCGCGCAGTGCTCGCTTGGCGCCGCCGTGGCTCTCCTTGTGGCTCGCGCGCTTGGCGACCGGCACCCCGTCCACCTCGACGAGCTTGTAGACCATGCCCGCAGTGGGAGCGCCGCTGCCGGTCACGAGGGACGTGCCGACGCCGTAGGTGTCGACGGGTTCGGCGCGCAACGACGCGATCGCGTACTCGTCCAGGTCGCCTGAGACCACGATCTTTGCGCCGGTGGCGCCGAGATCGTCGAGCTGGGCCCGCACCTGGCGAGCCAGGACGCCCAGATCGCCGGAGTCGATGCGGACGCCGCCGAGGTCGGGACCGGCGACGGCGACGGCGTTCGCCACGCCGGTGGTGATGTCGTAGGTGTCGACGAGGAGCGTGGTCCCCACACCCAGCGCGTCGATCTGAGCGGCGAAGGCGGCCTTCTCGTCGCTGCCGGCGGGCGTGGAGAACGACAAGGTGAACGAGTGGGCGGCCGTCCCCGCGCTCGGCACGCCGTAGGTGCGGGCCGCTTCGAGGTTCGACGTCGCCGTCACACCCGCTATGTACGCCGCGCGCGCCGACGCGACCGCCGCGTACTCGTGTGTGCGTCGTCCGCCCATCTCGATGATCGGACGCCCCGCGGCCGCACTGACCATGCGGGCCGCGGCCGACGCGATGGCGCTGTCGTGATTGAGGATGGACAGGATCAGGGTCTCGAGGATCACCGCTTCGGCGAACCCGCCGCGGACGGTCATGATCGGGGAGCCGGGGAAGTAGAGCTCGCCCTCCCGGTAACCGTCGATGTCGCCGGTGAAACGGTAGTCGGCCAGCCACGCGAGCGTCCGCTCGTCGACGAGATCGGCGAC
>JASLJL010000180.1 GCA_030152405.1 Gordonia sp. (in: high G+C Gram-positive bacteria)
GCTCGACGTCGTTCGGAGGGGACACCGAGCCCGGCGAGCACGGCCAGTGTCGAGCCGGCCACGGTGACGACGAACGGTGCGATGATCGCCGCAGATCCGCTGAACTGCGCGATGAGCCCGGATACGAGCGGCCCGATCCCGAAGCCTGCGGTGAGGGTGGCGCCCGCGGCCACGGTGCCACGCGCACCGCCGAGGTCCGCCGCCCATGCGGTGCCCGCGCTCACCGCGAGTCCGACCCCGAGCCCGACGGCGAAACGGCCGACGAACACTCCGGGTTCGGTGTGCCACAGGAGCATCAGGAGGTTGCCCAGGGCCGCACCCGCGGCGCCGGACAGGACGATCGGCCGCCGCCCGACTCGATCGGAGATTCCGCCGCCGGTCAGCAGCCCGGGGAGGAGGCCGACGGCGTAAATGCCGAAAGCGCCCTCCAGCGCCGCGTCGGAGATTCCACTGCGGTCGTGCAGGACGGGCATCATCGCGACGAAATGATTCGTCGCCCACCCGGTGGTGAAAAGCAGAGCGAGAACGACGAGCAGCGGGCGTCGTTCGGAAGTCGTGGTCATCGCTCTCGATTGTGCACGGTCCGGACTGGGCACACGTCAGGCGTCGGCGTTCCAATGCTGGCGGATGGCGCGCTCGTCGCCGAGCGACGCCGATTGGGCCACGATGCCGGTGACGATGAAGACGGCGTCGAGTGCGTACCACCACCACTGGTCGGGAGCAGTCCGACTGATGGACGTGTGGAGCACGTCTTCGACCGACACCACACCCGACATCAGCATGATCCCGGACGTCATGACGATCCCGCCGCCCACCGCGGTGACGAGGACCAACAACATCGCGGGCAGATCCGCGGCGATGGCCACGATCGCCAGCGCCACGCCGCCTGCGATGCCGCCGACGATGACCGCCCAATCCCATGTCGCGTCCGTCATGACCATGGCGAGGGCGCCGAGCACGAAACCGACCGATCCGACGGCGAGGATCACGGCGACGCTGTAGTAGACGTAGGCGAGGACGGCGAAGATGAGGGAGACGGCGATGCCGACGACCCAGCCGAGGAGTGTGGAGAGGACGCTCTCACCGACGATCGCGGCGATCGTCCCGCTGCCCACTCCGAGGCCCAGCAGCGCACCCCAGAGCGCGATCGCGAACCGCATGGCGATGACCCCGCGCAAGCAGAACACTGCTCCGACGGCGAGGGCGATGAGCCCGGTCGCGATGCTGGACATGCGGACACGCTATCCCACCGTGCGACGCACGCCGAGCCGGTCGAGCGAGGTCGTCATGATCCGGACCGGATATGTCGATCGAGCGATCGAATTGCGACTTTTGCCAGGCAGTGGACGTGGCGGTGCGATGGGCGTCAGCTGGATGCGTCGAGCGCGGCGAGCGCCTGCCGCGCCTCGTCCAGCTCGCGGCTCAACTGTTCCACACGGCGCTTGGCCTCGTCGCGCGCGGCGTTGAGCAGAGACGTGACCGCGTCGCGCGTGACGTCGTCGCCGAGCTCGCGCATCGCCGCGTCGACCGCTTCCGGCGCGACCGGCCGCGAACGCTGCGGCTTCCGAGCGCCCCGAACCATCGACACCGACCACTCGTTCTCGGCCGTGCCGAAGATCGTGACGCTGACCGACGCGGTGGCCTTCTTGCTCGCGGGGCGACGCGGAGCCTGCTTCGACGGGGGCGCCGACGGAGTTGGAGTCGGCTTCGACGGAGTCGGAGCCTGCGGCGTCGGAGCCGGCTGGGGAGCGCTGGGCTTGGGCTTAGGCTGCCGCTTCGGCTTGGATGCCACGGGCTTCGGTGGCGCAGCCTTGGTGATTCGGAGTTCGTCGGCCTCGAAGGGGAGCTCGTCGTCCACGCCCGTGGGCTTGATCGTGACGGTGGTCCCGTCGATCGACAGGACTCGCGCCGACGCGCCCGCGGCGAGACCGAGGCTGCCCATCGGCTCGCGGAGGTAGACCGTCGCGCGTCTGCCGTCGGCGAGAGACGTCGCGAGGGAGGCGAGATCGGCGGGAGTCAGCGATTCTGACGCGGGTTCCGAACGACGACGGGGAGGCATGGACTCCGATCCTTCCAGGCGGTGGACGCTGCCACCACTCTGGCACACGGCTCCGACATCTGTTCGCACGGGTGTGCGAACAGTGGGTCGCCGCCTGGCATCGGTCTACTCGAACAGGCCCCGCACGTCGTCGGCGGTGATCGCGCCGGCGAACGCCTCGCCGTCGTCGATGAGCGCCTCGAACAGCTCCCGTTTGCGGACTTGGAGTTCGATGACCTTGTCCTCGATCGTGTCGACGGATGCCATCCGGTAGACGGTGACGGCGCGGTGCTGGCCGATGCGGTGTGCGCGGTCGACCGCCTGCGTTTCCGCCGCCGGGTTCCACCAGGGGTCGGCGAGAAAGCAGTAGTCGGCGGCGGTCAGGTTCAGTCCGAATCCGCCGGCCTTGAGGCTGATCAGGAACACCCGGGTGCCGCCGCTGGTGAACTGCTCGATCTGGTCGCCGCGCTTGGTCACCGGGGTCGATCCGTCGATGTAGCTGTAGGTGATCCCCGCCGAGTCCAGGCGAGCGGCGACCAGTCCGAGGAAGCCGGTGAAGCTGCTGAACACGAGCGCACTGTGTCCCTCGTCGATGAGGATCGGGAGCTGCTCGGCGAGGTATTCGATCTTCGCCGACTTCACGGACGCGTGCTCCTCGTCGACCAGTCCGGGGTGCAGGCTCAGCTGACGCAGACGGGTGAGTGCACGAAGGATCTGGATGCGATTGCCGTCGAAGTCGTCGAGGAGCCCGAGGGTCTCCTGCCGGTGACGGGCGAGATGGGTGTCGTACACCTTGCGGTGGGCGGGTTCGAGTGGGAGGTGGAGCACCTGCTCCTGCTTCTCAGGGAGATCGGTGAGCACCTGGCTCTTGGTGCGCCGCAACATCACCGGCCGCAGTCGACGGCGGAGCAGCTCGAGCCGCTCGGGCGCCTGCCCGCTCTCGATGGGCGCCGCGAAACGGTCCTTGAAGATCAGCGGCGACGGGTAGAGCCCGGGGGCCACGACCGACACCAGCGACCAGAGTTCCATCACCCGGTTCTCCATCGGCGTACCCGTGATCGCGAGCTTGAACGGCGCGTGGAGCCGTCGCGCGGCGTGGTGAGTCTTCGCGTTGTGGTTCTTGAGGAACTGCGCTTCGTCGAACACGGCGCCACTCCATTCGACGGCGGTGAACGCGTCGACGTCGATTCGCAGCAACGCGTACGACGTGACGACGATGTGCGCTCCGGCGACTCGTTCGGCGAGTGGCGTCCCGGCGCGTTTCTGCGTGGACGTGACCGCCACGACGTCGAGGCTCGGCGTGAAGGTCCGCGCCTCGGACACCCAGTTCGAGATGACACTCGTCGGCGCGATGACCAGCAGACGGGCCGTCGGGTCCGCCTCGACCGCCCGTTGCATCAACGCCAGCGTCTGGACGGTCTTGCCCAGACCCATGTCGTCGGCGAGGACGCCGCCGAGCCCGTTGTCCCACAGGAACGACAACCAGTCGAGGCCGTCCTGTTGATACGGCCGCAGTCGCGCATGAAGACCCGCGGGCGGCGTGACGGGCTCCGGCGGGGCGGCG
>JASLJL010000217.1 GCA_030152405.1 Gordonia sp. (in: high G+C Gram-positive bacteria)
TACCTGTTGCACCCCAATGAGCCGCGCGGCGGCCGACTGTGTGAAGGTGGACCCCATGAACGAACCGATCGTGATCGTCGGCGCCGGACTCGGCGGCGTCCGACTCGCCGAGAATCTCCGCAACGGCGGCTACGACGGCGAGCTCGTCCTCCTCGGCCAGGAGGCGCACCCGCCGTACGATCGCCCGCCGCTGTCGAAGACCGTCGTCACCGGCGACGACGAGCGGGTCGACCTCAAACCCGCCGACTTCTACGTCGACGAGCGCATCGACCTGCGGACCGACACTCGAGTGGTCGGCGTGAACCCCGATTCGCACACGGTGACCTTCGAGCGCGACGGCGCGCGGAGCGACCTCGCGTACGGGACTCTCGTCTTGGCCACCGGTCTGGTCGCCCGTCGGTTCCCCGGTGTCGCCGACGACGTGACGGGCGTCCATGTCATCCGGACCATCGAGGACGCTCTCGCGCTCCGCGCCGAAGCCGCTGAAGCGAAGCGTGCGGTCGTGATCGGCGCCGGGTTCATCGGTTGTGAGGTCACGGCGAGCCTGCGGAAGCTCGACGTGCCCGTGACGCTCGTCGAACCCGCCGAGACTCCGCTCGCGGTCGCCGTCGGCGCGACCGTCGGCGAGATGATCACCCGGCTGCACCACGAGGCCGACGTCGATCTGCGCACCGGAACCGGCGTGGACGAGATCGTCGTGACCGACGGCGCCGTCACCGGGGCACGACTCTCGGACGGTTCCACGATCGACGCCGATCTGGTGATCGTCGGCATCGGCGGTGTTCCCGACCTCGGGTACCTCGACGGAGCAGGCATCGCCCTCGCGCCACGCGAGGCGGGCGGCGGGATCGCGTGCAACGGCGTCGGACGTGCCGCCGACGACGTGTACGCCCTCGGCGACGCTGCCAACTGGACCGACGACCACGGCGAGCACAAGCGCGTCGAGCACTGGAATCACGTCGTCGATCAGGCGGCGATCGTCGCCGCGCAACTCCTCGGCCACCCGATCACGCATCAGGCGGTCCCGTACTTCTGGAGCGACCAGTACGGCCTGAAGATCCAGATGCTGGGCGCCCCCCGAAACGATGACGACGTCCACGTGGTGGACGACGACGGCCGTCGATTCCTCGCGTACTACAGCCGCGACGGCATCCTCACCGGCGTCGTCGGAGCGGGCCGGGTCGGCAAGCTGATGAAGACCCGTCCGCATCTGCTGACGCCGACGCCGATCGCGGCGCTGCTCGACGCATGACCTTCGGGCCCGACTCGACGGCTGTCGAGATCGTGGCCGCCGTCGAGTCGATGGGTGACGCCGACAAGGCGGCGTCCGCGAAGCGGTTCTTCAAGACCGGACCCGGCGAATACGGGGAGGGTGACGAGTTCGTCGGAGTACGCGTTCCCGAGCTGCGCAGAATCGCGCGAAGTCTCCGCGGACTCCCGGCAGAGGTGATCGTCGAGTTGCTCGCGTCTCCGATTCACGAGGTGCGGCACGTCGCACTGCTCACCATGACCGGGAACTTCACGGCGCGCGGAGCCGATCGTCGACAGTGGGTGCAGACGTACCGTGATGCTGTCCGCGCGGGCCGCGTCGACAACTGGGACCTCGTGGACTGCTCCGCGGCGGACATTCTCGGCGTAGGGCTGGTGGCCGAGGACGATCACCGCGAACTCGTCGACTGGGCGTCGTCCGACGATCTGTGGCGCCGTCGGGTCGGCGTCATCGGCACGTTCGCCTTCATCCGTGCCGGTCGGGCCGAGGCGATCCTCGCGGTCTCGCCGATCGTCGTCGACGATCGACGCGATCTCATCCAGAAGGCCTTCGGCTGGATGCTCCGGGAGGCGGGCAAGCGGATCGACGAGGCGGTGTTGACCGACTACCTCACCGTCCATGCGGCACAGATGGGGCGCACTGCACTCTCGTACGCGACGGAGAGACTCACGCCGG
Organism: Gordonia sp. (in: high G+C Gram-positive bacteria); assembly: GCA_030152405.1. Taxonomy (GTDB): domain Bacteria; phylum Actinomycetota; class Actinomycetes; order Mycobacteriales; family Mycobacteriaceae; genus Gordonia. Next base: position 1,946 of record JASLJL010000217.1, read on the forward strand.
ACCAGCGAGCCCGTTTCCGCTCGCTCCGCTGAGTCCGGTCAGGCGTCTTCCGCCTGCTGTCGTGTCGGCGTCGGGGCGCCGCGGCGGACGAGCAGAGCGATCACGATCAGCGGGATCTGCAGGGGGAGACGGGCCCACGCGATCGACTTCATCAGGGCGCTCTTGTCCACCCACAGACGGATCATGTTGACGTTCGCGGGGAACACCGCGATGAACAGCAACGCGGCGAGGCCGGCGGCCGTCCGCCTCGTGCGAGGAACAAGGACCGCCGTGCCGAGTCCGACTTCGGCGACCCCGGACGCGTAGGTCCACATCCGCTTGTCACCGGGGATCTCGTCGGGCACGAGGGAGTCGAACGGCTTGGGCGCCAAGAAGTGCAGCGCCCCCGGCACGAGCAGGATCGCCGACAGGACACGGGTGAGCCGTTCGTGAATCATGCCCCGAGTCTATGCATCGACGCTTCGACGGGGACCGTCAGAACTCCACCCGCAGGCGATTCGAGGTCGGCTTGGCCTGGCAGCCGAGGATGTAACCATCGGCGATGTCGTCGGGATCGAGCGCACCCGAGACCTCCATCTCGACTGTGCCTTCGGTGAGGGTGCACGCGCAGGAGCCGCATTCGCCCTCCTGGCACGAGTACGGTGCGTCGAGACCGGCGGCCAGCATGACGTCGACGAGGGTGCGCGACCGCGGCCACGCCAATTCGTGGGTCTCGCCGTCGAGCTCAACCTCCACCTGCGCGGCGTCGGCTGCCTCTTCGGCGCTCACCTCGGCGTGCTCGACGTCGACGAACGGGTCGCCGGACAGTGAGTTGTACACCTCGGAGTGGACGTTGTGGTGATCGAACTTGGCCTTGGCGAGGCCCGCGTGCACGGCGTCCATGAACGGCGCCGGGCCGCACATGTACGCCGAATGAGTCTGAGCCATCGGCGCGAACAGCGTCGCGAGCTTCTTCTCCGTGGGAAGTCCCTGGACCGTCTCGAGCCAGTGGATCACCGTGAGGCGACCCGGGTGCCGGTCCTGCAATTCGCGCAGTTCAGCGGCGAAGATGACGTCGTTCTCGCTGCGATTGGCGTAGAAGAACGTGATCGGACCGGTGCCGGTGGCGAGGGCGGTCTTGAGGATCGACATCACCGGGGTGACGCCGGAGCCGGCCGCGAGGAGCAGCATCGGCGCGTGGATGTTCGCCGGCGTGAACACACCCGACGGCGGGAGGGCCTCGATCTGCACGCCGGCCTCGAGGTTGTCGCAGATCCAATTGGATCCGTAGCCGTCGACGGTGCGCTTGACCGTCACCTTCGGCAGCTCGTCGTGCTTGGGCGCCGACGACAGCGAGTAACACCGGGCGACCGAGCCGGTCTGGTCGGACGGAACGCGCAGCGTGAGGAACTGTCCGGGCAGGTAGTCGGCGAACTTCTCGGCGTGAGTGTCCGGGATGTCGAAGACGATGCTGCGCGCGTCGGCGGTCTCGTCGATCACCTCGGCGACGGTGAGGATCGCGCTGCGCGTGCTGTGCGGGGTCAGGTCGGTCATGGTGCGCTCTCTGTGCGGAGATGTTCCAGCGGAGAGCCGGAACTAGAACGTGTTCTACTTAGGGTATCAGTGGGCACGGCGGACTGGGTGCGGTCCTCTCGCTGAGCGGAACGCTCATTCACTGCGCGGCGCCCACCGTCAGCGATCCCACCCCGTGCACCAGTGTCCGTGCCCCGGACTCCAAGAGTTCGGTGAGGTCGGACGTCGGATCGATCAGCCACTGATCGTAGGCGGCGAGGGCCGTGCCGAGAGTCATCCACGCGATCGTCTGGGGGAGATGGTCGCCGGGTTGTGCGCCCAGCCGTGCCGCGCAGTGATCGGCGATCACCTGACGCCAATCGGCATACATGATCATCGAATGCGCCTGGAGGGCGGGAACTCCGAGGAGCAGGGACATTCGACTCCGGTGCTGGTCGGCCAGCTCGGGCGGAACGGCGTTGAACTGCACGAGGGCTCGCACCAGGCTCTCGCCGAGCGGGACGTCCTCCGGGGTGTCCGCGAGAAGGGCTCGCAAACCCTGCAGGTGCTCGTCGAACTCGCCCCATGCGAGGGAGTTCTTGGACGGGTAGTAGCGGAACAGGGTGCGACGCGCGATTCCGGCTGCGGCGGCGATGTCGTCGACGCTGGTCTCGTCGAACCCGCGAGTGGTGAAGAGGTCGATCGCAACGGCGCTCAGGCGGCCGCGAGTGGTCGCCGCGGGGCGGCCGCCGAGCGGTCCGGGACGTCCTGCGGTCATCGATCCACCCTTTCTCTTCGCTGTCGTCGCTGGTCACGATGGTACGCCGAGAAATTTCGGCGGAATCACTAGCAATTCTGCACTCAGTGCCATTACGGTGTGAAGCGAACCACATCAGAACTACATCAGGAGGTTGGTTCACATGGCCGAACAGGCAGCCCAGACTCACGACGAGCTCGTCGCCGAGTCGCTGGTGGAAGAAGTGTCCATCGACGGGATGTGCGGCGTCTACTGATGACAACCGCAACGACCACTGTTCCCGGCGGCGCCGCCGCCGGGAACGGTCCCGCCTTCGACACCGCCGCAGCCTGGACGCTCAACCCCAAGGTCGCGCTGCGACCCGAACCGTTCGGCGCCCTGCTGTACCACTTCGGAACGCGCAAGCTGTCGTTCCTCAAGAACCTGACCGTCGTCGATCTGGTCCGAAGCCTCGCAGACCACCCGAGTGCGGACGCCGCGCTCGAGGCGGCGGGCATCACCGACGCCGACCGTCTGCTCTACCTTCAGGCACTCTCCGCGCTCGCCGAGTCGGGAATGATCATCGAAGGCCGAACCCCAGGAGTGAATCCGTGACCACAATCGAACGGCCCTCGGCGCTTCCGACGACGACGCCGTCGCTGAATCTCGCGCCTGCCACGCCGAAGGTCGGCCGCCTCGTCGACCAGTTCGAGAAGGGCCTCGACGCCCCGATCT
>JASLJL010000290.1 GCA_030152405.1 Gordonia sp. (in: high G+C Gram-positive bacteria)
GTCTGTTCTTCCTTCTCGTCGCGCTGACGGTCGGCTCATACGGCACCGGCATCGCTATCGCCGTCGCGGGCGGCGGACGCTCGGTCCTGGTGCGCCTGGCCTTCGCCGCGGCAGCCGCGATCGTCGTCCCCGCCGTGGTCATCGCCGTCGCGTCGGCGTTCGACGCACTGCCGGGCTCGGGCTGGGGAGTGTTCGGACTCGCCGTCCCGTACGCCCTCGCCACGATGCTGTTCGCGATCGGTCTGCATCCGCTGATCGGACGCTTCACGACCTTCGCCATGGTCACGATCTTCGTCGGGCTCAACTTCACGACCAGCGGCGGCGTGTTCGCGCCCGCCCTGCAACCGGCCTTCTTCGGCGTTCTCCACGACTTCTGGATCGGCGCGGGCTTCAACGAGGCCGCGCGGAACCTCGCCTACTTCCCGAACCTCGGCATCGCAGGCGAGCTCGGCAAACTCGTGGGCTGGCTCATCGCAGCCGCCGCACTGGTCGCTGTGGCGACCGTCGTGGAGCGCCGTCGCCACGCTGCCGTCGTCGCGGCCGAACAGCCGTCCCCGGCCCAGCTCTCCGAACTCGAGGAGGAGATCGTCGCCTGACCTGCCACGCGCCCGCCCGCACGGGTCCGACACCGTGACGACCGATAGGATGACTGCTGAACCATGCCCATTCTTCCGATCTGTTGTCACAGCCGAAGTGTCGTGAGCATGTCCGCAATCGCAGTAACCCTGATGCTAGGAGTCGAAACCGGTGGCCGGTGAATTCATTTACACGATGAAGCAGGTGCGCAAGGCGCACGGCGACAAGGTGATCCTCGACAACGTCACCATGAGCTTCTACCCGGGCGCCAAGATCGGCGTCGTCGGACCCAACGGCGCGGGCAAGTCGTCGATCCTGAAGATCATGGCCGGGCTCGACCAGCCGTCCAACGGCGAGGCGTTCCTCGACCCCGAGGCCACGGTCGGCATCCTGATGCAGGAGCCCGCTCTCAACGAGGAGAAGACCGTCCGCGGCAACGTGGAGGAGGGCCTCGGCGAGATCAAGGTGAAGCTCGACCGCTTCAACGAGATCGCCGAACTCATGGCGACCGACTACTCCGACGAACTCATGGAGGAGATGGGTCAGCTTCAGGAGGAGCTCGATCACGCCGATGCGTGGGACGTCGACTCCCAGCTGGAACAGGCGATGGACGCTCTCCGTTGCCCGCCGGCCGACGAGCCCGTCACGCACCTGTCCGGTGGTGAGCGACGCCGCGTCGCACTGTGCAAGCTGCTGCTGAGCAAGCCCGACCTGCTGCTCCTCGACGAGCCCACCAACCACTTGGACGCCGAGTCGGTCCTGTGGTTGGAGCAGTTCCTCGCCAACTACGCCGGCGCCGTCCTCGCCGTGACGCACGACCGTTACTTCCTCGATCACGTCGCGCAGTGGATCTGTGAGGTCGACCGCGGCAAGCTGCACCCGTACGAGGGCAACTACTCCACCTACCTCGAGAAGAAGGCCGAGCGCCTCGAAGTCCAGGGCAAGAAGGACCAGAAGCTGCAGAAGCGCCTCAAGGAGGAGCTCGAGTGGGTCCGCTCCGGCTCCAAGGCTCGCCAGACCAAGAACAAGGCGCGTCTGGGCCGCTACGAAGAGATGGTCGCCGAAGCCGAGAAGCACCGGAAACTCGACTTCGAAGAGATCCAGATCCCGACGCCGCCGCGTCTGGGCAACGTCGTCGTCGAGGTCAACAACCTCGACAAGGGCTTTGACGGCCGTGTCCTCATCAAGGACCTGTCGTTCACGCTGCCGCGGAACGGCATCGTCGGCGTGATCGGCCCCAACGGCGTCGGCAAGACGACTCTGTTCAAGACCATCGTCGGCCTCGAGGAGCCCGATTCGGGCACCGTCAAGGTGGGCGAGACCGTCAAGCTCAGCTACGTCGACCAGAACCGCGCGAACATCGACCCGAAGAAGTCGGTGTGGGAGGTCGTCTCCGACGGGCTCGACTTCATCGAGGTCGGACAGAACGAGATGCCGTCGCGCGCGTACGTCAGCGCCTTCGGTTTCAAGGGCCCGGATCAGCAGAAGCCGTCCGAGGTCCTGTCCGGTGGTGAGCGCAACCGCCTCAACCTGGCGTTGACGCTCAAAGAGGGCGGAAACCTGATCCTGCTCGACGAGCCGACCAACGACCTGGACGTCGAGACGCTGAGCTCGCTGGAGAACGCTCTGCAGCAGTTCCCCGGCTGCGCCGTCGTGATCTCGCACGACCGCTGGTTCCTGGACCGGACCTGTACTCACATCCTGGCGTGGGAGGGCAACGTCAACGAAGGCCAGTGGTTCTGGTTCGAGGGCAACTTCGAGGCCTACGAAGCCAACAAGGTGGAGCGTCTGGGCGCCGATGCGGCACGCCCGCATCGCGTGACTCACCGCAAGCTCACGCGCGACTGAAATTCCGCTGCACGACGGCCGGTCCGGGACTCCCGGGCCGGCCGTCGTCGTCTGTGGTGAGACGACGCGAGCGGTCAGTCCAGATACCTGCGAGTAACCGTTGTGCGCCCGTAGGCTCGTCGGAGCACAAGTGGAAGGGCGTGGAGGACAGTGGCCGACTTGGCGGAGCGTTACGGCGCAGACGTCCATGACCTGGCGAAGGCTCAGGTCGACAGTCAATTCGATCGACATCGAGTGGTCGGCGCGGTTCGTGCGCCAGGGGAGACCCTCGTCTCCGCGACACGGTTGGACGGCGGCACGATCGAGTTGCAGGCCGTGGTCGACGACGTGCCGCTGCTCGTCGAGGCGATCCTCACCGTCGTCGGCGACGCCGGATACACCGTGCTCCGCACAGATCACCCGCAGCTGTCCGTCGCGCGCGACCCCGACGGCCGACTCACCGGGACCGCCGGGGCGCGCGAGAGCGTGGCCGAGTCGTGGATCACGGTCTCGATCGCACCGTCGCCCGACGCCGACCTCGACGTGCTCGTCGACAGCGTGAGCGCCGCAGTCCGCCGGGTGATCTCGGTGCGCGACGACACCGACACGATGCGCGAACGGATGGCCGAGGTGATCGCGACGCTCGCCGATTCGGACGGCGATCTGGAGGATGTGCGCCTTCTCGAATGGCTGGCGGCACGTTCGAACTTCGTCGGTCTCGGCTACCGGGCCGCTACGGGTGATCCCACCGCTGACGAACCCGCTGCGGCCGACACCCTCGGCGTCTGGCGCGACGGATCGACACCGCGGCCTGCGCCCGCCGCGACGGGGGTGGCGGTCGACCGCGCGTGGCTGCCGACCGGCGTGACCCGCGGACGGTTCCCCGTCCTGGTCCGTGCGGTCGTCGGCGACGTGGAGCACCAG
>JASLJL010000313.1 GCA_030152405.1 Gordonia sp. (in: high G+C Gram-positive bacteria)
GTCTGTTCATCGATCGTCCGAACGACCCGTGATCGCGCGCGTCGGTGCGTCGTCTTCTAGTCTCAGATGCAGACAGTCGCGTCGTCCGACGTGCACCGCCAACATCTCGGGAGTTCGCCATGACCTACGGCCCGCCCAATCAGCCGCCTGCCGGGCAGTACCCGCAGCAGCCGTTCAGCCCCGGAGCTGCCAAGCAGTCTCCCTCCCAGGCGATTCTCGCCCCGACGGCGGCGCCGAACCAGAAGAGCCTGATCGTCGGCGCGGCGGTGGCCGTGCTCGGTCTGCTGCTCATCGTGTTCAGCTTCTTGAACTGGACGACCATCAGCATGGAGCAGTCGCAGTCCCTCGGCGGCGAGTCCATGTCGATCAAGGTCGAGATGTCGATCAACGGCCTCGGCAACTCGGACGTCTCGACCGACGTCAGTCTCCCGAGTTCGGTCCCGGATTCGGTCAAGAATGAGATCACGAGCTCTGCGCCGTCGGCCGACGAGCTGAACAACGGAAGCGACGGCCCGGGTAAGCCCGCCGTCTGGATGATCGTGTTCGGCGTGCTCCTCATCGCGGGCGGCGTGCTCATCGTCGTCCGCCGGTTCCCCGGAATCGGTGCGGTGATCGCGGCAGTGGCCGGCGTCGCCGCGGCCATCACCGCAGTCGTGTTCGTCGCCGATCCGGTCGGCGCGTTCGGCGGCAAGCTGAAGGACGCACCGTCCGGTGCGAATCTCGACTCCAGCGTGGGAATCGGACTGTGGCTGACGCTGTTGGTCGCCCTGGTGGCTCTCGCCGGCGGCGCGGTCGCAGTGCTCCTGACCGTCGCGCCCGACAAGTTCGGTGGTTCGCCTGCGGCGCCCACCGGTTTCGGCGCTCCGGTGCCCGGTACCGGAGGGTTCGGCCAGCCCGGCCAGCCCCAGCCGAACTTCAACCAGCAGAATTTCAACCAGCCGAACTTCAACCAGCCGGGACCGGCACAGGGCGGATTCCCGCCCGCCGCGCCCCCGCAGCAGCCGGGCCAGTACCCGCAGCAGGGTCAGCAGCCCCCGCAGGGCCAGTACCCGCCGCAGCAGGGCCAGCAGCCGCCGCAGAACTGACGTCAGCGTCCAGGAAGGGTCCGACCGTGTCCGGTCGGGCCCTTTCTGTCTTCCCATCAGCCTGAGCCCGCCGCGGGACGCGGACAAGAGTGCCGAATCCGCTGAAACTCGCATGCGGGCAGTAACAGCTCTGGCATCATCGTGCGCTCAGCGACCGCGAGTGACGGTCCACCGTTTTCAGGAGCGACATGGCTTACGGACAACCGGCACCGACGAACCGGATCGATCTCATCAAAGCGTCGACGTCCGAGCACGCCGCCCGTCTCCGCACGGTCGGATTCGGCGTCGGCGGGGCCGGTCTGGTCATGGCGGTGTCCAGCTGTCTCAGCTGGGTGTCTGATTCCGACGAGTCCGGCGACTACAGCATCACCGGCCTCGGATCGGTCTCGATGTCGGCGAAAGACGAGTCGTTCATGTCGAACTCGGCGATGGAGAAGTTCCTCGAGGCGTTCACGAGTGCCCCCGGGGGTTGGACGCTGGCATTCGGCATCGTCCTTCTGCTCGCGGGCGCCTGCCTCGTGCTCGGGCGATTCCAGGCGCTCGCCGCCGCCGTCGCCGGTGTCGTCGGCCTCGCTGCCTTCGTCGCGGCCGTGGTGTTCGTCGTCGACCCGACGTCGGCGATCGTCGACATTCCGGACGGCGAGGCGAGCAATGACGGGGGCTCGTTCACCCGCGGTTACGGGCTGTGGCTCGTCGTCGTGTCAGCGGTGGTCGCCCTCGGCGCCGGTGGATTCGCGGCGGCTCTGGCGGTGTTCCCGGAGCGCTTTCGGAATCGGGGATAGGAGCCGGGTGCGACGCGTCTAACATCACACACCGCGTCACCTGGAGATTCGGCAACTTCACAGGTTCGCATGGGAAACTAGCCGTCATGCCATCGTCTCGAATCCAGTTGTCGCGCGTCGTGATCGTCGTTGTCGCGATGGCGCTCGTGGCGGGCCTCGGGGTCGCTATCGCGACCTCGAGGGATTCAGCCAGCGGAGCGTCCACGGCTCCGACGATGGCCGCGGCTCACCCTGCAGCGGAACTGCCCAAGTACGTCGCGATGGGCAGCTCGTTCGCGTCCGGACCGTCGTCCAACAAGCGCGGTCACACCAACTGCGGTCGCAGCGACGACAACTACCCGGCGCGCGCCGCGCGGACCCTGCACATGCGACTCACCGATGTGACGTGCGCGGGATCGACCACGTCGGAGATCCTCGAACCGTCGAAGCGTTATCATAAGCCTCCCCAGATCAACGCGGTCACCGCGGACACGTCCCTGGTGACTGTCACCAGCGGCGGCAACGACGTCGGCTACATCGGCCGACTCGCGGTGCAGAGCTGCGTGAACCTCGCGTCGGCAGGCGTCTACCCGGTGCACTGCAACGCGAACAAGATCCCGCAGCCCGCGCCGGGCCCGGCCGACTTCGCGAAGGTGGAACGCAACCTCGAGAAGATCGCGCGTGAGATCCACAAGCGCGCACCCAAGGCGCGCGTGGTGTTCGTCGACTACTCGCCGGTGGTCTCCGCGGCAGACATCGTGTGCCAAGGACTGCCGTTGGCGCCGTGGGAGATCGTCGAGGCCAGCGTCGTCGCCGACACGCTCGCCGGAGTGACGGCCCAGGCCGCCCGTGCCACCGGGAGCACCCTGGTCCAGCCGTCGCAGGCGGGCAAAGCGCACACGGTCTGCTCCCCGGACCCGTGGCTGCAGGGCTTCCCCGGCAAGCCGCCGTATCACCCCACCGCCGCAGGCAAGGCGGGCGTCGCCGCCCTCGTCGTCGACGCGGTGCGCCCGCGCTAGTCGGGTCGCCCGCCCGCTGACTTCGCTCCGGGTGACTGTTTCTGCTCAGGGCACGTGATCGTGCCCAGGCCCCGGCCCTGTGCGGAACGCCGTGCCCTGGGCATCAGGGTCTACCTGGCTCAAAAGAAACCGCCCGACCGCGACGACAGTCGCGATCGGGCGGTTCTCGGTCTGACGGTTCAGTCCTTGGAGACGGGGATGTCGGTGACGGGATCGTCGATCTCGTCGACCTGAGACGGCGCAGGCTCGGCGAGTGCCGCCTCACGGTCGGCAGCTCGTTCCTCGCGGGTCTCCGACAGCTGTCGGACGGCCACCACCGCGGCGGACCACAGGAGGAGCGCACCGATGGCGGCGATCAGCGAGCCGATCGACGTGTCGGCCCACATCCTCAGTGCGCCGCCGATGACGATCGCGGCGACGGCAACGGCCGCCGATTTGGCCGGAGTCTGCTTGCGCCAGTCCTCGCGTTCGCGACCGGTGGTCACCAGGCTCACGGGGCTGCGGCGCAGGACCTCGGCGAGGAACACGGTCAGGATCAGCGTGATCACATACGTGATCAGGATGTTGACGCCCATCGAGAGGTCGGTCCACCGGCGGCTGGTCGCCATGACCTCCGACAGCACGATGACGTGACCGAGGTAGATCGCGAACGAGCGGTCCGAGCCCTTGCGCAGCACTGTGTCGGCGAGTGAGCCGGGGCGACGTCGAGCCTGCCAGCTCATGCCGCCGATGAAGAGGACGCAGATCACCGAGAGGAAGAGGAAGGAGTTGTGCAGCATGAAGACGTTCGTCGCGCGGAACATCTCCTCGCTGCCCGCTGCCGGGTCCTCCATCGAGAGAGCCAGGTTCGCCTTGCCCTTGAAGTAGATCAGTGTCGCGATGATGGTCGCGACGCTGACGCCGACGATGTAGAAGCGGTACTTCTTCATGAAGCCGGTGAAGGCGTCGAAGTGGTAGGCGGCCAGACAGCCCGCGAAGATGAAGAACTGGTACGGGAGAATCGTGATCGGCAGGTACCGCCACAGGGTGCCGAGCGGGGTGTCCTCGAAGAGCGACGAGATGTCGAGCCCGAAGAACGACTTCGGGTAGTCGCGGACCATCTGGAACATGAACCAGGCCTGGACGGCAGCGCTGAGCGCCAGCAGATACCGGTGGTAGCCCCAGGTCCGCTTGATGACCCACAGGACGGCCGGGAACACGACGTAGATCTGCATGCTCACCGACAGGAAGTACAGGTGATACGCGGCGTGGCCGGTGATCAGGTCGTACGCGAAGCTCTTGATCGCGAGACGGATCGTGTGACTGTCGTCGAAGATCGCCAGGATGTTGTCGACGCCGCCGCGCTGATAGTGCTTGTTCAGCCAGTAGAAGAGCGACCACACCAGGAACGGCAGACCGATCAGCTTGAACCGGCGTCGCCAGAACGTCGGCGCGTGCAGGTCGCGGTTGCGGTACTGGTACGTCAGCACGAAGCCGGTGAGAGCGAAGAAGCAGTAGCGCGTGTACCGGAGGATGAGGCCTGCGCCCTGAGCGATGACCGCCGTGTACGGGGCCATGCCGAGGATGACGTGATCGAGGATCACGCCGGCGAACGTCACCAGACGAACGAAGTCGATCTGATAGAGATGCCGGTCCTTCTTCGCAGGCTTCTGCTCGGGCGTTTCGGCAGCTCGGGTACCCGGTTCGTTGTCTGACATGTCGCGTTGAAGTCCGTCTCGTCTGGCGTGGCGCCCTCGGCGGGCGTGATCTGACTTTGTTGGCACGTTACTAGTTGGCCGATGGAACTCCCGCATCGAAGCGAGCGACACGACGCCGAGTTCGGTGGTCAGTCGCAGATCGGGGCGTTTCCCGCCAGGGCGCAGACGCGCTAAACTCTGTGACAGTTGTTTCTGAAGAGACCAATGGGGTGGATGATGCGAAATCTGGTCGTTCGAGGGGGAGTCGTTCTGGCTGTCGCGGTTGCGACCTGCGCTGGAGTCGGCGTCGCGTCCGCAGAGCCTGCCGCAACGGGCAATCCATCCGCGCCCGCCACCGCGCAGCTGCCGTCACGGATCGTCGGCAAGACGGCCGTCGACGATCGCGAGACTCTGCTCGAGGTGTACTCGTCGTCGATGGGCCGCGTGATCCCACTGACCGTTCTCCGGCCCGACGACACCTCGAAGCCCGCCCCCGTCCTCTACCTGCTGAACGGTGCGGGCGGTGGCGAGGACTCGGCCACCTGGAAGGCGAAGACCGACTACCAGAAGTTCTTCGCCGGCAAGCACGTCAACGTCGTCACCCCGAACAGCGGCGCGTTCTCCTACTACACCGACTGGCAGCGCGACGATCCGGTGCTCGGCCGGAACAAGTGGCAGACGTTCCTGACCAAGGAGCTTCCTCCGCTGGTCGACAGTGCGTTCAACACGACCGGGGCCAACGCGATCGCAGGCATCTCGATGGCGGGAACGTCTGTGTTTAACCTGGCGATCGCCGCGCCCAAGCTGTACCGGTCAGTCGCCGCGTTCAGCGGCTGCGCCCGGACCAGCGACCCACTGGGTCAGGCGTACATCCGGACCGTCGTCGGCGATCGTGGACGCGGTGACATCACCAACATGTGGGGACCGCTCGACGGCCCGGGCTGGAAGGACAACGATCCCTTCCTGCACGCCGACAAGCTCAAAGGCGTCAAGGTCTACATGACCACCGGCACGGGTCTGCCCGGTCGTTTCGACGTCCCCAACGCGCGGCTCATCGACGGGAACCCGGCGACCCTCCTCGATCAGGTCCTGATGGGCGGGGCCATCGAGGCCGTCGTCGACAGTTGCACACAGCAGATGCAGCAGGCCCTCGCCGGCAACGGCGTCGACTCGACGCTCACCGTCCGACCGACGGGTACGCACTCGTGGGAGTACTGGGAGCGCGACCTTCACACCACCTGGCCGGCCCTCGCTCGGGATCTCGCAGCGCAGTAGCGACTGACGCCGACGCCCAAGCGCCGGCTCGACCGTTCGGGAGGGCTCCGGTCGCGTAGTCCAGATCCCGCTGGGCGGGAGTGGACGTCGAACGGAGCCTTTCCATCGCGTTAGCGTGCGGAGACCGCTGACGAGGAGACGACATGGGCACCCGCCGCACCGACCTGCATCCCGACGTTGAAGAGATGCTCGCACGACTCGACGAAGGGTTTCCGACGGTGTCGGAGATGACGGGTCCCGAGGCTCGCGCCGCGATCGAGGCGCGACGCGGACCCCGCGTCACCGAACCCGATCTCGCGTCGCTGACCGATCTGTCGATCGACGGCCCCGGCGGACCGCTCGCGCTCCGGGTGTACGTTCCGCATCGGCAGGAGAGGACCGGGCCGCTGCCCGTCATCGTGTTTGCGCACGGCGGCGGGTTCGTGTTCTGCAACCTCGACACCCACGACGAGTTCTGCCGGGCGATGTCGCACAACACGGAGACCGTCGTCGTGTCCGTCGACTATCGACTCGCACCGGAGAACCCCGCGCCCGCCGCGATGGAGGACATGTACGCCGCACTCGAATGGGCGGCCGCGTCGATCGATGAGTTCGGGGGCGATCGGTCCCGTATCGCGGTTGCCGGAGACAGCGCAGGCGGAAATCTGTCGGCGACCGTCAGCATCGCAGCGCGCGACCGCGGCGGCCCCTCGATCGCCGGTCAGGTACTCATCTACCCGGTGATCGGCGAGGGCTCCGGCACGGCGTCGTACTCGGAGTACGCCGACGGCTACTACAACGACGTGGCGTCCCTGCAGTGGTACTGGGACAACTACGCGCCCACCGGACGCGACTCGGAACTCGTCGACCCCACCTGGGCGGCGTCGCACGAGGGCCTGCCGCCTGCGGTGATCGCTCCGGCCGAGCTCGACGCATTGTGCGACTCGGCCGAGGAATACGCGGAGACTCTGCGGGCCGCGGGAGTCCCCGTCACCTTCCACCGCTTCGATGGGCTGTTCCACGGCGTCCTCACGTTCGCCCAGTTCTCCCTCACCCCGGCCGCTCGGGCTCAGATGTGGGCACTGATCCGAAGCCTGCCCGGATTCGCCTAGGCCAGAGCTTCCGCTGATCGGGACGGACGCCCTTCGGGGCGTCCGTCCCGATTTACATTCGGCCAATGACCACAGCAACACAACGAATGGACGGAAAGGTCGTGCTCGTGACGGGCGCGGCCAGCGGCATGGGCAGAGCCCACGCGGTCCGGCTGGCGCAGGAGGGCGCGGAGATCATCGCGCTCGACCTGCCTGCGGCCGACGAGGGGCTCGCCGAGACCGCCGGGCTCGTCGCCGACGCCGGCGGGCACTGCGTCACCGGGCACGCCGACGTGACGTCGCAGGACAGCGTTCGCGAGGCCGTCGAGACCGCAGTCGGCGCGGACGGTCGACTGGACGCGGTGGTGGCGAACGCCGGAATCTATCCGACGGCCCGCTTGTCGTGGGAACTCGACGACGCGGACTGGCAGCGGCCGCTCGACGTGAACCTGACCGGCGTGTGGAACACCGTCAAAGCGACGCTGCCTCATCTGCAGGCGGGTGCGTCGGTCGTCATCATCAGCTCGGTCAACGGACACAAGGGCGGCGCACGGGTGGCGCACTACGCGGCCGGCAAACACGCCGTTGTCGGCCTCATGCGCACGCTGGCCAACGAACTCGGCGCATCCGGGATCCGGGTCAACACCGTGCATCCCGGCTCCGTGGCGACGCCGATGATCCTCAACGACGAGGTGTTCGCCAAGCTGCGACCCGACCTCGACAATCCCACCCTCGACGACGCCGCGCGCGAGCTCGGCGGCCGGAACCTGCTGCCCGTGCCGTGGGTGGACGCCGAAGACGTGAGCAACGCAGTCCTCTTCCTCGCATGCGACGAGTCCCGCTACGTGACGGGAACCCAGATCGTCGTCGACGCGGGCCTGACCCAGAAAGTGATCTGACATGAGTGGACGTCTAGAAGGAAAGGTCGCGCTGATCACCGGCGCCGCCCGCGGCATCGGTCGCGCCCAGGCCGTGCGATTCGCGCAGGAGGGCGCCGACGTCATCGGCGTCGACCTGTGCGGGCCTGTCGACACGGTCACCATCCCGCATGCGACGCGCGACGACCTCGCCGAGACGGCGGAGGCGGTGCGCAAGGAAGGGCGACGGTTCGTCGAGGCCGTCGTCGACGTCCGTGACGGCGCGGCCCTGCGTGCCGCAGTCGACGCGGGAGTCGCCGAACTCGGCGGACTCGACACCGTGTGCGCCACCGCGGGCATCACGTCCCGCGGCATGACGTCGGAGATGACCGAGGATCAGTGGCGCACCATGATCGACGTCAACCTGACCGGAGTCTGGCAGACGACGAAGGCCGCCGTGCCGCACCTCATCACCCGCGGAGGCGGATCGGTGACGCTGATCAGCTCCATCGCCGGCCTGCGCGGCCTGTATGGCGTCGGGCACTACGTGGCAGCCAAACACGGTGTGGTCGGCCTGATGCGGTCGCTCGCGCAGGAGACCGCCGAGTACGGGAT
>JASLJL010000341.1 GCA_030152405.1 Gordonia sp. (in: high G+C Gram-positive bacteria)
GTCTGTGGACACGGTCATCGGCAGGACTCCCACCGCGCCCGCCAGCCCGAGGATCACCGCCGCGGAGAGCAGTCCGCCTGCGGCCATCGCGATGCCGGGCAGTGCGGCGGCGGAGTTTCCGGACATCACGAAGTAGCCTGCAGCGCCTACCATTGCGCCGAGCGCCCACGCGACGCCGGCGGCGTCGAGGGACACCGAACCGAAGATCTGCAGGACCAACGTGAGGCCCGCCGCCGCGACGACGGCGCCGACGAACGTCAGCAGCGTGGGAGCCTGGCGATGCCGCACCCACATCCAGACGATGACGACGATCGGAGCGGTGTACTCGATCAGCAAGGCGACGCCGACCTGCAGGGTCTGCACGGCGTAGAAGTAGCAGAGCTGCGGCACGGCCACTGCGAGCAGTCCGTACCCGACGAGAGTCGCGAGGACACGGGGCCGGCGAAGCGACGCCCACTGACCGCGCATGGCGACTGCGGCCGGAATCGTCAGGGCGAGCGCCCCGATCGCGATGCGCATCGTGACGGCGGCGCCTGCGGACCAGCCTGCGTCGAGGAGACTGCGCGCCATCGACCCGGACAGACCGAAGGCGCACGACGATACCAGCGCGAAGAGCACGCCGGAGTACACGCGTGCGGAAGAACTGAGCATTTACTCAGGATACGGCCGGTCGGACCGTCGACACCAGGGGCATCTAGGGTGAAGTGATGGGAACCGAACGTCGGGTGCAGTCAGCCACCGGTCCGTCGTTGGCGGTGACGGTCTCGGGTGAGGTCGGTGCGACGACTGTTCCGGTGGTTCTGGTGCACGGCATGGGCGGCGACCGCTCCACTTGGCGGACCCTCGCGAGAGAGCTTCGTCGACGCGACCGCACGGTGGTGAGCTTCGATCTGCGCGGTCACGGCAGGACCGGCGCCGGGCCGTCGTACGACCTCGCCGACTTCCGCGACGATCTCGGCGCCGTGGTCGACCACCTGGCGACCGACCGGGTGGACCTCGTCGGGCATTCGCTCGGTGCGCACACCGCGTTGCGTTATGCGATGGGGGAGCCCGAGCGGGTGCGACGCATGGTGCTCGAAGAGGTCCCGCCGATGCCGCGAAATGACGACGACCTCGCCGAGGCGATCACGCCTGCGGCGTCGCTCGGCGAGCGTGTCCGAGGCATCCGGTCGCTCCTCGCCAACCCCGCGCCGTTCCTGCGCTTCGATCGCGCGCTAGGCGGACCCGTCACCGACGCCTTCACCCGTGTCGAGACCCACTGGTGGTGCGGGTTGTCGAAGGTGACGGCGCCGACGCTGGTCATCTCCGGCGGCGACCGGAGCTTCCTGCCGCCGCAACACCTGCGCGACGTCGCCTACGCGCTGCCGTCCGGCGACTTCCTCACCATCGAGGCCGGGCATAGCGTTCACCGTGACCGTCCTCGGGAGTTCGCCCGCGCGGCGGTTGCACACCTCGACATCTGACGGTGGCGTCGCAGCCGCTCGGGTGCCACGATCGAGTCATGACTGCGCTGATCATCTGCACGTCCAAGTCGAACGGAAACACCCGTCGCGTAGCCGACGAATTGGCGTCGGTGCTGGATGCGCGGGTCGTGTCGCCCGAGGAGGTCACGGACGCGGACATCGACGGGGCTGATCTGGTGGGCTGGGGTTCGGGCGTCTACTGGATGTCGTTCGCACCGGAACTTCTCGCCCGGATCGAAGCGCTTCCGGAGCGGTCGCGGGGGCGGGCGTTCGTGTTCGCGACCAGTGGGATGCCGGAGACTCCGCTGCGCAGGTACACGGCACGCCTGCGTGCCCTGCTCGACGGTCGCGGCTTCTCCGTCGCCGACGACGTGTTCCACTGCCGCGGTCTCGACACGATGGGGCCGCTCGGCCTCATCGGAGGTGTCAACAAGGGGCGCCCGTCGGACGGCGACCTCGCGGCGGCTCGCGAGTTCGCGCAGCGGCTTCGCTGACCGCTCTTGACATGCAAGTGCGTGCTTGCATAACGTGGGTCTCGTGTCCGACGTCTACCGTGCGATCGCCGACCCGACCAGGCGTCAGATCCTCGACTACCTCGTCGAGCATGACGATCTGACGCTGTTCGACATCTGCTCTCGTCTCGCGACCGCGGGCAACACCTCATCGCGGCAGGCGATCTCGCAACATCTCGCTGTCCTGGAAGAGGTCGGTCTCGTGCATTCGCGGCGCGAGGGCCGGACCAAACGTCACACCCTCGACACCTCCCCGCTCGGCGTCATATCGCGGCGGTGGCCCATCGACTCGAATGGAGCATCATGAAAGCGCGCATCGAACTCACCAGCGTCTTCGTCGACGATCAGGCGAAGGCTGAGTCGTTCTACACCGACAAGCTCGGTTTCGTCGTCAAGCACGACGTGCCGACCGGTCCGTTCCGCTGGCTCACCGTGGTGAGCGGCGACGTCCCCGAAGGCCCGGAGCTTCTTCTTGAGCCGAATGAGCACCCGGCGGCCAAGGCGTACCAAGAGGCGTTGACGGCTGACGGGATTCCGTGCGCGTCGTTCAAGGTCGACGACGTCCGCGCCGCCTGCGTCGAGCTGGCCGCCTCCGGTGTGGCGGTGGTGAGCGAACCGATGGACTCA
>JASLJL010000384.1 GCA_030152405.1 Gordonia sp. (in: high G+C Gram-positive bacteria)
GAACCTTGCCAGTCGTGGTCTTCGGCAGCGCCGTCACCACGGTGAATCGCCGTGGCCGCTTGTACGCGGCGAGTTGTGTCCTGGCGAAGGCGTCGATCTCGTCCACGGTCGCCGTGGCGCCGGACTCGAACGCGATGAACGCGCTGACCACTTCGCCGCGCGTCTCGTCCGGCACCCCGACCACCGCTGCTTCGGCGATCGACGGATGACGATAGAGGACGTCCTCCACTTCGCGCGGCCACACCTTGTACCCGGCGGTGGTGATCATGTCCTTGCGGCGGTCGATGAGGAAGACCCAGCCGTCGGCGTCGCGGAATCCGATGTCGCCGGTCGCGAGCGCACCGTCGACGGGACCGCCGACGATCGCACCGTCGCTCCAGTAACCGGGGCTCACCTGTGGACCCGAGATCTCGACCTCGCCGATCACTCCCGGTCCGACCGGCTGTCCCGCGTCGTCGAGTATCCGGCAGCGTGTGGTCGCGATGGGCCGACCGATCGACAATGCTCCCGACTCCGGATCCGTCGGACCGCTGCTGCCGATGGGAGTGGCGATCGCCGGTGACGTGGTCTCGGTGAGACCGTAGACCACGCTCAGCGGACGACCTGATCGGGCCGCGACCCGATCGGCCACCGCGGACGACACCGGCGCGCCACCGGTCGCGAGCCACTTCACCGACCGGAAGTCGTCCGGACCGTCGGACGCGTCGACGAGAGCGACGATCGCGCTGATGGCCCCGACGACGAACGCCGGGCGGTGCGCACGCATGGCCGCCAGGAGCAGCGGTGCGTCGAATCGGTGCGCCAGGATCAACGGGGCGCCAACGCGCAACGCCAGCGCCAGATGCCCGACGACGCCCGTCACGTGGAACATCGGGGTGATGGCGAGGATCTCATCGGTTCCGGTGATCGACGTCCACAGCCGATAGAACTCGGCGCCCGCCGTCAGATTGCCGTGCGTGATGACCGCGGCTTTGGGCACCCCGGTGGTGCCCGAGGTGTACAGCAGGAGCGCGGGATCGTCCGCTGCGAGCGGTCCGACGCGAATCGGGCCGTCCACCGTCTTCGAGCCCTGCTCGCGACGCCAGTCGTCGGCCGAGGTGATGACCACCGTCGTGACGTCGGTGTCGCCGCCCGCGACGACGGACTCCACACCGGCCGAATACAACTCGTCGAGACACACCAGCGCGCGCGCACCGGTGTCGACGAGGGCGAACGCCAGTTCGCGTTCGGTGTTCATCGGATTGAGCGGCACCGCCGCACCGCCGGCCTTCCACGCCGCGATCACCGCGACGACGAACCCCGGATCGTTCTGAGCGAGGACGGCGAGACGATCGCCCGCGACGAAGCCGTCGTCGACGAGCCGTCGCGCCAGGTCGTCTGCCGCCCGCTCCACGTCGCCCGCAGTCAGGTCGCAGTCGAAGTACCGGATCATCGTCCGGTCGGCCCCGGCCGCCACGGCGGCGTCGAACATCTCGAGTCCCGACGTCGGCCTCGGCACGTCGGCCGCTTCGTCGATCATCACCGTCGTGCTCTCACTCCCGGTCGCTTCGCCCCTCGCACCCGCGATTGTAGGCGGCCGGGTCTCACCCGGCTGGTGGTTTCGCGGCCCGGTCGGACCCGCGGTCGGGCGCGGCCCACTACGGTTGACCCATGTCCGATCCGTCCATCCCGGCGCAGCTGATGATCCGGCCCGCCCGCGAGCTCGCCGGGATCTCGATGCGCGAACTCGCGCGTCGCGTGGGAGTGAGCGTCGGGACCATGAGCGGGATCGAGACGGGCAAGACTCTCGCCAGTGCCGACCGGCTCCGCTCCATCGCCGCCGAGTTGGACACCACCGTCGACGCGCTCGCCGAGATCGTGCCCGCGCGACTCGTCGATCCCGAGCCGGAGTTCGACTGGCGCAGCTATCCCGACCGGGAGCTCGATCCGGCCCTCGCCGCAGCGATCGCATGCTTCGTCGGAATCGGGTATCACGGCGCGACGATGCGCACGGTCGCCGCGGAGGCCGGGTTGAGCGCCGCAGGCGTGTATCACCACTATCCGAGCAAGCAGTCGCTGCTGACCGCGGTGTTCGACCTCGCGCACACCGAGTTGTCCGCCCACGTGGACGCTGCCGCCGAGGTGGACGATCCGGTCGCGGCGCTGGGGAACGTGTGCGAGGCGATCGTGCTCTTCGCGCTCGCGCGACGAGAGCTGATGATGATCGTGCTGACCGACGTGGGCAACGTCGACGCCGCCGACCGCCCTAGGGTGGAGGCCGCATTCGACAGACTGATCGACCGGGTGCATCAGCAGCTCGTGCGGATCGGCGTGGACGAACCTCGTGCGACGGCCCACGCACTGATCGACATGTGCGTGGGCGTCTGCCGTCACGCCCCCGCCGACGATCCGACCGCGCTGGCGCAGTTGTACCGCAGCTTCGGACAGCGGCTCGCCGGATCGTGACACGCGGACGCCCGCCCGACAGCTGTGTCGGACGGGCGTCGCACCCCTGCTCAGGCTCGGGCCGCGGCCTCGTCGCGGAGCGTTCGACGCAGCACCTTGCCGGTCGCGGTCTTCGGGAGTTCGGCGATGATCTCCACCGACCGCGGATACTTGTACGCCGCCATCTGCGACTTGCAGAACTCGACGATCTCCTCCCCCGTCGCCGTCTTGCCCGGCTGCAACGAGACGAAGGCCTTCACCGTCTCACCGCGGTATTCGTCCGGCACTCCGACGACCGCGGCCTCGGCGACCGCCGGGTGACCGTAGAGCACGTCCTCGACCTCGCGCGGCCACACCTTGTAGCCGGAGGCGTTGATCATGTCCTTCTTCCGGTCCACCAGATAGAACCAACCGTCGGCGTCCATGAATCCGACGTCGCCGGTACGGAGCTCACCGCCGGGGATCGACTCCGCGGTCGCATCCGGTCGATTCCAGTACCCGGGGACCACCTGCGGGCCCGAGGTCGCGAATTCGCCGACCTCCCCGACCGGGACGTCATCGCCGTTGTCGTCGATCACCCGGACCACCGTGTTGAATACCGGTACTCCCACCGACAGCGCACCCGACTCCGCGTCGACCGGTGCGCGCACCCCGTACGGCACGCCGTGCGACGGCGAGTTGGTCTCGGTGAGTCCGTAGATGTTGTGGATGTACGCGCCCAGGACCTTCTCGAGCCGATCGGCGACGGCCGGCGCGATCGGCGCACCGCCCGAGTACAGGGCACGCAGCGACGCGAAGTCGCCCGGTTCCGCACCGCCGGAATCGGCGAGCGCGATGAAGGCGGTGATCGCGCCGACGGTGAACGTCGGACGGTGCTCGCGGATGGCGTCGACCATCACGGCCGGGACGAAACGATGTGTCAACACCAGCGGGGCCCGCAGCAGCGCCGCGATCATCACGTGCCCCACCAGCCCGGTGATGTGGAACAGCGGTGCCGTTCCCAACACGACGTCGTCGCCGGTGAGTCCGATCCAGTCCCGGTAGGTCTGGGCGTTGAACGCGAGGTTGCCGTGCGTGTTGAGCGCCCCCTTGGGCTTCCCCGTGGTGCCGGAGGTGTACGTGAGAACGGCGAGATCGCTCGACGTCGGCGGCGTCGCAGGGACCACCGGCGGTCCGTCGTAGCCTTCGACGATCGCCGACAACGCCCGTGCCCCCTCGGGGACGTCGGCCGTCTGCCCGGCGAGCACCCGCTGGTCGTCACGGGACTGGCCGTCGAGCGCGGACACCGACACCACCGTGCGGACCGCGGTCGTGCCGCCCGCGATCACCTCTCTGGCCACCTCGTCGTACAGATCGTTCAAGGTGAGCAGTGCCACCACGCCGGAGTCCTCGAGCAGATAGGCGAGCTCCCGCTGCCTGTTCATCGGATTCACG
>JASLJL010000408.1 GCA_030152405.1 Gordonia sp. (in: high G+C Gram-positive bacteria)
CCTGGCGCAGGGTCGGGTTCGGGGATCGGGAGCGACGGCGGCAGCGTCCCGGCCCCGGCGTCGAGGCCCGGCGCGAGAGCAGTCGACGCGGCGGCCTTCTCGAAGTCGGCGACGCCGCGTTCCACGGTGGCGAGCGGCTCGGACTTGGCGTTGGCCGGCAGCGCCCAGATCGTGACCAGACGTTGATCGAGTTCGCGGGCCGTCAGCAGGAGTCGGGCGCGTTCGTCGAGCTGAGCCACGTCGGCCTGTCCGATCGTCTCGTCGAGTGCCACGGCGGCGTCGCGGATACGACGGTGCAGCCTGGCCTCGGGGTCGTGCGAGCCCGCCCACGACGCCGGGACCACGACGTCCACCCCCGGGATGCGGGTCGCCGCGGCCTGCGACCTCTTCGCCGAGCGGGCGAGCGCCACCCCGAAAGCCACCGCCGCGCCCACCAGCAGGAGCAGTACCAGCAGGATCACCACGATCATTCGGTCACCTCGACCTCGAATACAGGAACACTATGACTCCGATCAGGATCAGACCGGCGACGACGGCGGCGATGATCTTCACCTTGCTCCACGGCCGCTGACCCTGGACCTCGCCGGTCAGTCCGTTCACCAGCACCTGAAACGGCTTCCCGTCGTAGTTGACGGTGAGCAGCCACATCGGCAGCAGCAGGTACATGAACTGCAGCATGTCGAACGTGGTCTGCTTGCGACTGATCTGCTGGTGATCGCCGCCGATGTCGTAGCGGATGGAGCTGTCCACCTGAGCGTCCACGCGGGGGCGAGCGCTGGTGTTGAACACCTCGCCCGGATCGCGGTCGTACGTGCGGGACAGGTGCCCGGCGACGAACTCCGGCGTGTAGGGGACCGCGGCCTGGACGGGCCACGGTTCCAGCTCGCGGACGCGCTTCTCGTCCATCCCGGTGTTGGCGAGTTCGGGGAGGTCGCGGATGCTGTCGTGGACCACGCCCGACACCGGTCGCCACGAGGTGCGGGTCTCGGTGTGTTGATTGTCGCCCGACCCGACGACGACCGTGTAGTCGTCGCCGCGGCGACCGGAGTAGCCGGTCGTCGCCTCGACGTCGTACGTGTAATACGACATGTAGACGCTGGTGAACGATCCGAGGGTCCGGTACTTCTTGAACTCAGTCGGGGCGAACCACCGGCTGTTGATCCACTTCTCGATCGACTCGCGCGCGTGCGTCTCGCCCACCTGCAGCGGCAGCACGGCGTCGAGCGCGAGCCGTTCCGGTGCGTCCTGGACGTCGTCGCGCTGGATAGGAGTCGCACAGTACGGGCACCGGGTGGCGGTGAGGCTGCCGTTGAAGATCGTCTTGCCGCCGCACGCCTGACAGGTGACGACGTGCTCGTTCCCGCCGATCGACGCCAAACCGACGGGGCCGGCGCCGACGAGCTCGTTCATGGTGGCCTGCAGATCGTGCTTCACGATCTGCGCCGCCGGGTCGAGCATGATCGGATAGGTCGTGCCGCACGACGCGCACGCGAGGCACTGTCGCTCCGGTGCGTAGGCGAGCGGTGCGCCGCAGTTACCGCACGGATAGGTCCGGGTCTGCTCGGTCACCTGGAACTGCGCCCGGTCGGCGGCGTGCGGCGGCGCCGGCTCGGGCGTGCGGTCGACGGCGGGCCGCGGGACCGGGGGCGGTTCCGGCGGTCGGCCGTTCGGCGGGAGGGGCGGGGGCTGTGTCACGAGCTCACTGGCCGGGCGCGGTCGGCGGGGCAGGCGGAGTCTGCGGGGGCAGCGGCGGTGGGCCTGCGGGTGCGAACAGCGGAGCGAGCGCCGGAACCTGACCGGCCTGCGTCCATTCGGCCATGCCCGCCGACCAGACGAGGGTGGTGGGCGTCAACGTGCCGCGCAGCTGGTCGATGGTGAACGGGCCGGCGGCCGTGCCGTTCTGGTCGACGTGGAACGTCTGTGCAGTCGGAACCGGAGGGGGCCCGGCCTGGGCGTGCTGCTGTTGCTGTTGGTTGTACTGATTCGCGAACTGGCCGGCCATCGCCATCCCGACGCCCATGCCCATCATGTCGCCCGCGGTGCCGCCACCGGGATTCTGCGCGGCGGCGAGCATCGCGTCGCCCGCACGTCCCTGCTGGAAGCGGTTCATGTCGCCGACGTTGTTGAGGAATCCACGTTCCTCGACGCCTCGTGCGACGCCGCGCGTCATCGCGGCGGTGATCTCGTCCGGGAGGGAGATGTTCATCGTCACGGACTCGACGGCGAGACCGAACTCGTCGTCGACGCGGGTCTGGACCCACTCGCGGAGCTTGTCGCCCAACTCCACCTGCTTGCCCTGCAGGTCGATCGCCCCGACCCCGGTCTCGAGGATCATGTCGGAGAACGCGGTGGAGATGACGCGGCGCAGCAGCTCGGCGATCTCGTCGGAGTTCACCTGGCTGTCGGTGCCGATCACCTCGCGGAGGAAGATAGCCGGATCGGCGATCCGGATGACACAGAGGCCGTTCGCGCGGACCTGCACCATGCCGAAGTCGGGGTCACGCAGCGTGATCGGATTCGGCGTGCCCCACCGCAGGTCGGTGACCGGCCTGCGATTGATGAAGTACACCTCGCTGCGGAACGGACTGTTGAACCCGTGCTTCCAGCCCTGGATCGTGCTCATGATCGGCAGGTTCTCGGAGGTCAGCTCGTAGTGACCGGGCTCGAAGGTGTCCGCGAGCTGCCCGCGGTACTCGAACACCGCCTGCTGGCCCTCGCGGACGATCAGCTGGGCGCCGTTCTTGATCTCGTTGTTGTAGCGCGGGAAGCGCCACGCGAGGGTGGAACGCGAGTCGTCGACCCATTCGATGATGTCGACGAGTTCGCCACGCATCTTGCCGATGATGCCCATGTGAAGTCTCCGTTCGCAGGTGGTGTCCAGGTCATACCGCGCGGGCGGCGGTGATCTTCTCTTCGTTGACGAGTTCGGGAAGCAGTTCGGACGCTTCGGT
>JASLJL010000425.1 GCA_030152405.1 Gordonia sp. (in: high G+C Gram-positive bacteria)
GCAGCGTGTTCGCCGCCGAGGATGAGCAGTCGACCTGCGACGCGATCAACGCATTGCTTCTCGACGGAGCGGGTCAGGCGTATCTGACCAGTCACGATCATTTCGGCCCACACCTGCACTTCGCCGCCGACGATGACGACGTGGTCAGCCGCGTGATGGCGGTGACTGCGGGCGGCCTCGCCGTCTTCGCGGTCGAGGCGCGCGGTCGACGCCTGGGCGCATGTGCTCGATCGGGCTGCGGTCAGGTGTTCGTCGACACCAGCCGAAACGGCCGTCGGGTGTACTGCAGCGCACGATGCGGCAACACCGACGCGGTCGGTCGCCACCGCGCTCGGAACACAGCAAATCTGTAATGGTTGAAGTGCACTGACTCATTGCAGGAGCGTGGTCGGCATGACCGTCGACAGCACATGGACCACCGTCTCCACTCACCAGACCAGCACCGGCCGAATCGCCTACCAGCAGGACTCCGAAGGCCGGTATCGCGTCGTCGAACGGCGGTACGCCGACCTAGCCGACGACGCTCACTGACGAGTCGTGGCCGTCACCGTCGTCGGATGCTCGACGATCCAGCGTCTCGCGGCGTTCACCGCGTGCCGCAAGGCGATGCGCTCCCCGACGTACATGAACGGCGCGCCGATCAGCGGCACCATCGCACCCCAGCGGGCCAGCGCGGGCGGCCCCGGGCGCATCCCCAACTCCGACGAGAGCTCGTACAGCGTGCTGCCGATCCCGATCACCCGATCGGTCACCCCGTCGGCGTCCGACGACACGACGGGAGCACCGCCGTCGTCGATTCCGGCGACGACCGGTGCGAGGTCGCGTCCGAAGAGGATCTCGCCGATCATCACCACGCCGGATTCACGCGAGACGACACCGTATTCACGGGCCGCCGCACGAACGACGAGCGCTTGGCCCGCCACGCCCAGATAGGCGCCCAACGGCAGCCACCGCGCCCACACTCCGAACATGCTCGGAAAGGCGACGGCGGTCGTCGTCACCGCGCCGACACGGGTGACCCACCAGTCGGCGCGTTCGTTCATCGACAGTTGTTCCCAGCCCCGCGTTCCGGGCCAGTCGACTGCGGCGAGAAGGCACGATCGACGCTTGAGGTCGAAGGCGTCGGCCGTCGACAGGATGTCGAGGACCTGATCGATCGAGGCGACAGTGCGGTCGAGGACACTGACGAGTCGAGCGTCGCTCAACGGCATCAGTCGTCGGCCGAATCCTGGGCGTCAGCTGCCGCGTTGCGTGCCGCGGCGATCTCCAGCGCGCGGCGCGCGGTCGCCTCGTCCGGATACGGACCCATGCGGTCGAAAACGTCCCCGACCTTGCCCTGCGTGACCGCACCCGTCGAGATCTGGTAGTACCACTGCGTGTCGTCAGCCATGTCGACCACTCTAATCCGAAAGTCAGACCGCGGTGCGGTGCACGACGCCCTCGTACTCGGAGTCGGAATCGTATTCCTCGCGATATGCGAAGTCGTACGTCGGGAGATGCTCGAACGCGGGATCCTCGTCGTCGATCTCCAGGACGATCGCGCCGCCGGGCCGCCGCAGTCGCGCGGGCGGTGCGACATAACCGGGCTCGGACTGTACGCGCTGCACACGCTCCTCTTCGGCCTGCCTGCGCCGCTGACGAGCCATGCGCTGCGCGTGACGGGCCTGCTCGGCGCGGACCGCCCGACGCAGGAAGACCAGATACAGCGCGGAGACGACCACCATCACGCCGACCGCGACGAAACCGAGCGGCTGGACGAAGAACGCCGACACGATCGCGCCGAGTGTGAGCAGGGCGAGCCCGGCCAGCACCCGTCGGCGCTCGCGGTACGCCGCGTCCTCGCGCGCCTGAGCGAGACCTGGACCGTAGCCGCCGGTGCCGCGCATCTCGCGCGGCGTCGGTGCCGGGTCGTCGTCGACCTCGTCGGTCTCGTCGTAGTCCGTCTCGTCGTAATCGTCTTCGTCGTCGAGGATGTCGAACGCCGCATCGGAATCGGACTCGTCGTCGTCCTCGTCGTCGTGCGGGGTCACCGTGTCGGCCCGAGCAGCCTGCGCCTCGTCGATGTCGACCACATCGTCCACGTCGACCGGCTCGAAGACATCGGTCACCTCGAGCGGGCTCTCCGCCTCCGCACGCAGAACGACGGGCTCGTCGGCCTCCGCTTCGGCTGCGTCCTCGTCGACCGCGGCGTCGTCGGAGACGACGTCGTCTGCATCGGACTCATCCACTTCGGCGTCCACGATGTCGTCGTCGTTCGCCGCGGCCTCGTCCGAGTCCGCGGTCGACGTGGAGTTCGTGACCGGGTCGTCGACGATCTCGGCGTCCAGTACCTCCGGCTCGTCTGCGACCTCGTCCTCGGCATCGGCCGCGGTCGATTCGGCGAGTCGTTTGGCGAGACCTTCGGCGCGCTCGGCCCGCGCCTGCGCGGCACGACGACGGGCGGCCGCACTGCGGCTGCCGCCACGGTGCACCACACGGGTCTGCGCTGCAGCAGCGGTCGACTTGCGAGCCTCCGGCCGTCCGCGCAGCACCATCGGCACCAGCACGAACAACCAGACCACGATCAGGAACACCCACAGCACGGAGTTAGGCATGTCGGGCGGCCTCCTTCTTCGAGTCGAGTGACGAGTCTCCACTGGACACCCTAGGGACGCACGGCCTTTCAGCACGGGCGGCGCGCCGCAGCGACGTCGAACTCACAGAATTCACAGACTTCACATCAGTCACACGGCGGGTCGGCGCGGCAGCGCACGACCCGTGCGGATGAGCCCGTCCACCGCGCTCGACTCGACTTCCTCGGTGGTCAGCGCGAACAGCAGGTGATCCCGCCATCGCGAGTTGACGTCCATGTAGCGCTTGAGAAGTCCCTCTTCACGAAAGCCCACTCCGCGCAGCACTGCCTGCGACGCCTTGTTGTCCGGTTGGACTGTCGCGTCGAGTCGGTGAAGCCCCACCGGGCTGAAACAGAGATCGACGCCGAGCGCCACCGCCGCCTGCGCGATGCCCTGACCTGTGTGATCCTTGTCGACCCAGTATCCGATCCACGCGCTGCGCACCGCGCCGCGCTGGATGTTTCCGACGGTCAACTGACCGACGTACTCGCCGTCGAGTTCGATGACGTACGGCAGCATGGTGCCGCGTCGAGCCTCGCTCTTGAGAACCGAGTGCAGCGGTC
>JASLJL010000429.1 GCA_030152405.1 Gordonia sp. (in: high G+C Gram-positive bacteria)
AGCGATGCGGGCAGGAAGCCGCGCAGGCCGATGTCGAGGATCAGGCCGCCCTTGACGACCTCGATGACGGTGCCCTTGACGGCCTCGTCCTTCTCCTTGAGCTCCTCGATCGTGCCCCAAGCGCGCTCGTACTGTGCGCGCTTCTTCGACAGGATCAGGCGGCCTTCCTTGTCCTCCTTGGTGAGGACAAGTGCTTCGACCTCGTCACCGACGGTGACGACTTCGCTCGGGTCGACGTCGTGCTTGATCGACAGCTCGCGCGACGGGATGACACCCTCGGTCTTGTAGCCGATGTCAAGAAGAACCTCATCGCGATCGACCTTGACGATCGTGCCCTCGACGATGTCGCCATCGTTGAAGTACTTGATCGTGGCGTCGATGGCAGCGAGGAAATCCTCAGCCGAGCCGATATCGTTGACGGCGACCTGCGGCGAGGTGATGGTGGGGGACGACATGTGGTGAGTTGCTCCGGACAGGTAAGTAGTAGGTACGTCGCTCCCGTGCGATCCGTGCAGGCCACAGCGGGTTTGACGATGATTGGACGCGCATGCCGGGCACGCGCGTATACCAGGTTACTACCCGGCGCTGGCCTGCACAAATAGAGCCCCATCGTCTCATGACTGGCCGTCCCCGCGTACGGAATGACAGGATCGTCATCGTGGCCGCATCCATCGAACTTCTCCTCGACGACGCCGCGGACGCCGCGATCCGCGACCGTTGGCGCTCACTGGCCGCCGTCGGGGTGAATCCGGCGATCGGCCGACCGCATTGCACCGTGATCGCCGGCACTCATATCAGCGGTGCGGATCCACATCTCGCGACGATCGCTCAACGCCTTCCGATCCCGGTTCTGATC
This sequence comes from Gordonia sp. (in: high G+C Gram-positive bacteria), assembly GCA_030152405.1. GTDB lineage: Bacteria > Actinomycetota > Actinomycetes > Mycobacteriales > Mycobacteriaceae > Gordonia. The sequence continues at coordinate 857 of JASLJL010000429.1, forward strand.
GGACCGCCGGTGGTGTTTCCCGCAGGCCGAGGGCTGTTCACCCTCGCCGCGTCAGTGGTGCCGTCGAGCGAACTCCTCTCTGTTCACGCCACCGTTCACCGCCTGTGCGGCGACGGCGTCGACGAACTTGTCGACCACGTGGCGCCCGGATCGTGGACGCCGCACATCACCCTCGCCCGACGAGTCGCCGCCGACCGGCTGGGCTCGGCCCTAACACTGGACTGGTCCCCGATTTCCGCGCACGCCAACGCCATTCGCCGTTGGGACGGCGACACCGCTTCGGAGACGGTGGTGGCCGGCCGTGCCTGCTGACACTCCCCGACCGCCGCGTGTGCTCGGCGACGTCGACACCCCGACAAGCGAACGCGCGAACCGCTCGTGGTGGGACGCCGAGGCCGCCGAGTATCACGCCGAGCACGGACAGTTCATCGGAAACCAGACGCCGGGCGGTGAGTTCGTGTGGGGTCCGGAGCGTCTCCGCGAGTCGGAAGTCCGACTGCTCGGCGACGTCGCGGACCGCGACGTGCTCGAAGTGGGATGCGGGTCGGCTCCCTGTGCACGATGGCTCTCGGCACGCGGCGCCCGGGTCGTCGGACTCGACGTATCCGCGGGGATGCTCGCGCACGCCGTCGACGCGATGAAGCTCGACGAACGCCCGGTGCCGCTGGTTCAGGCCGGTGCCGAACGACTCCCCTTCGCCGACGAGTCGTTCGACATCGCGTGTTCGTCGTTCGGGGCCATCCCGTTCGTCGCCGACTCCGCGCGGGCGATGCGCGAGGTCGCTCGAGTACTCCGCCCGGGCGGGCGGTGGGTGTTCGCAGCGAATCACCCGATGCGGTGGATGTTCCTCGACGATCCGGGACCCGACGGTCTGGTCGTCCGCATGTCCTACTTCGACCGCACGCCTTATTCCGAGGCAGACGACGACGGCGTCGTCACGTACGTCGAGCACCACCGGACGATGGGCGACCGCATCGGGGAGATCGTCGGGGCCGGCCTTGTCCTGGACGATGTAGTCGAACCCGAGTGGCCCGACGATCTCGATCAGGAGTGGGGCCAGTGGTCTCCCCTGCGCGGCTCCTACTTCCCCGGCACCGTGATCTTCGTGTGCCACAAGCCATGAGCGGCGAACTCACCTACCGCGACGTCGGGGTCAGCCTGCAGGGTGCGGTGCCACCTGGTTTCCACGCTCTCCACCGCGAGTCGATCATCGGGCGTGGCGCGGGCACTTTCGCCTCCGCTCGTGAGGCGCTGCTGGGCTGGGAGGTTCAGCGCCGTTCCGGTGTGCGGGTTTCATCGACCGCACGCATCGTCGCCGAAGGCGCCGAAGCAGTGGTCAGCATCGGAGTGGGCCGATTCCGGATCGGCGGTCCCGTTCGAGTGGTCGTGCTGATCGACGAACCGACTCGCGCCGGCTTCGCCTACGGGACTCTTCGCGGTCATCCGGAGATCGGTGAGGAGTCGTTCATCGTCGAACTCGACCACGACGGTACGGTCCGCTTCGTCGTCGCAGGCTTCTCCCGGCCCGGCACTCTCCTCGCGAGACTCGGCTCGCCGGTCGCCACGCTCGTCCAGCGCGCCATCACCGACCGCTACGCCCGCGCGCTCCTCTGACCCGGCCGTCCGGCCGTCGAGCGGAGGCGAGACGCCGAGGACGTGCTCAGAGCAGCTTCGAGAGGAACGACTGAGTGCGTTCGTGCTGGGGATTCGAGAGGACCTCACGGGGATCGCCCTTCTCCACGACCACTCCGCCGTCCATGAACACCAGCTGGTCGGCCACTTCGCGCGCGAAACCCATCTCGTGAGTGACCACGAGCATCGTCATTCCGTCCGATGCGAGGCCACGCATCACTTCGAGCACGTCGCCCACCAGTTCCGGGTCCAGGGCCGACGTCGGCTCGTCGAACAGCATGAGCTTCGGCTCCATCGCGAGAGCGCGCGCGATGGCGACGCGCTGCTGCTGACCGCCTGACAGCTGCGCCGGGTAGGCGTCAGCCTTGGCACGCAGTCCGACTTGAGCCAACAGATCGAGCGCACGCTCGGACGCCTGCGCCTTCGACTGTCCCTTCACCAGCACCGGCGCCTCGATGATGTTCTCGAGGACGGTGCGGTGCGGGAACAGGTTGAAGTGCTGGAACACCATGCCGATGTCTCGGCGTTGGCGGCCGGCCTCCTTCGGGCTCAGCTCGTACAGCTTGCCGTCGCGCTCGCGGTATCCGATGAGCTCGCCGTCGACGGTGAGTCGTCCGGCATTGACCTTCTCGAGGTGATTCACACACCGCAGGAACGTCGACTTGCCCGAACCGGACGGACCGATCAGGCAGGCGACCTCCCCACGCTTGACTTCCAGGCTGACGCCGGTCAGCACGTTGAGCGCGCCGAAGTTCTTGCAGACCTGGTCGGCGACGACCATCGGGGTCTCGGTGGTGGTCACAGGCTCAGCCTCCAATGAGGTGGGGATTGTTCGCGGCGGCGAGGTTCTCGAGCTGGGCGTCCGACAGGTGCCGGGACGAGCCGCGGGCGTATCGCTTCTCCAAGAAATGCTGTCCGACCATCAGCACGCTGGTGACGGCGAGATACCAGGCCGACGCGACGAACAGAAGCGGAATCGGCTGGAAGTTGATGCCTGCGATGTCGGCCTGGCGCCCGAACACGTCGAGAGTGAACGGCACCGCCGAGACGAGGCTGGTGGTCTTGAGCATGCTGATCAACTCGTTGCCCGTCGGCGGGATGATCACCCGCATGGCCTGCGGGAGCACCGTGCGTCTCATCCCCATGCCCCACGACATACCCAGCGCCGTCGATGCCTCCATCTGGCCCTCCGGCACCGAACTGATGCCCGCGCGGATGATCTCGGCCATGTAGGCGGCCTCATTGAGC